>NZ_JALPRY010000039.1:0-12206 GCF_023223505.1 Neorhizobium turbinariae | reverse complement strand
TTCTCGGCGCAAATCCCGGGTCAGCTCTCAGTGCAAATCAACAACATATCACAAGATGCGGAATGGAAGTTTCACGTCTTCGTGGCGTGGTCTTTCATATCCATCTGGGGCTTCTTATCCTTCTTGCGTGTCGCCTACATATTTGGAGATATCGTGAAAGTTAAAGATCGGCCACGAGTCGCTGGCTGAACTGCTGATTATCGAGATACCACCTCGCCAACATCGAATGACAGGTTCGGGCCGAAAACCGTCGTGCCGCTTCGTACGACAAGTTGACATGGCAAGTTACTACGTTTTGGGACTCAGCTAATGCTCCGATGAACGATGTGGGCAAATGTTGGCGGCAATTTCTCAATCAGGTTAATTAAGGTCGTTGACTTCAGGTCGAAGCTACGTAGCTGTTCCGGTAAGGCCCAACGCAATTCCCACTCGGTGTCCCCATCGCGGCTGCGATGACGATGGCGTCCGGAACGAACGGGGGCGGTGAGTGCAATTGCACATCGTAGTAGAAGCCCAGCTCGTGGGATTTCCTACCGCGCAAATCGAACAGATTCTCGATCAAAAGCCCATCGGGCCCACCACTGAGATTGTCCCAAGCTCCTCCTCGATCTCTCGCGAAAGAGTTTCGGCTGATGCCTCGTGGAACTCGATCCTACCTCCAGGAAACGCCCAAAATGGATCGTCGACGGAGCGGTGGATCAAGATATGACGGACGTGCTCGACGGAGCGCGTTCTTGAAGGCATCTCCCAGCTGTATGCCATCAAAACGGATTTCGATGAACCTGTCATCCTAAGCAAACTGCTCATGGAAGGGGCGACGTACGTATGCCTCAAACATTTGATGATCGCCCTTAAGCCGCTACCGACCTGATTTAGTTCAGCGAATCTTTGCATCCGCTAAAATGCTGTCCTCCAGCATGTTCTGACTCCGCTTGACTCTCGTCTCGCGACGGAACAGATACAGAACATCAACATTCTAAGGGACATGAAGTCTCACGCAACGCGAGCCTTGAGGAGGGTCGTGAACGATGTCGCATGCCCATGCCTCACGGGTTGTCGAGGAACTGAGAGACCGGATTGCGCACCTTGAAGGGAGCGTCTCACGCAAGGCGCTTGTCCTGCCGTTCGGGGTGCCGGAGGTGGATGAGCGGCTGCCTGGCGGCGGGCTTGCCTATGGCGCTTTGCACGAGGTTGCGGGCGGCGGTGCAGGCACGGTGGATGGTGCAGCGGCAGCCCTGTTCACGGCAGGGATCGCAGCGCGTGCCAAGGGCAAGGTCCTGTGGTGCCTGACACGTCCGGACCTGTTCGCGCCAGCGCTGTCACAGGCGGGGCTTCACCCGGATCGCGTTATCTACTGCGAAGCGGATCGGGAGGAGGATGTGCTTGCCTCCATGGAGGAGGGACTTTCCTTCGGTGGCTTGGCGGCGGTCGTCGGGGAACTGGTGAGGCTGCCAATGACCGCCTCCCGTCGGTTGCAACTGGCGGCCGAGAAGACCGGAACCTTGGGCCTGGTGGTGCGGCGCTGGCGACGGCAGACGGAGGCTTCTGATTACGGCCAGCCGACAGCCTCGACGACGCGCTGGAGGATCAGCGTCCTGCCGTCAGAGCCGCTTCCTGTTGCAGGGGTGGGACGAGCGCGGTGGCTGGCGGAATTGATGCGGGTGAAGGCGGGTGAGTGCGCCGAGTTTGAGTTAGGAGCCTGCGATGCCAAGGGTCGTGTCTGTCTACTTCCCGTATCTGGCGACAGATCGGATACGTCGGCATGGCGAGGGAGCCGTACCGGTTGACCATCCGCTGGTCGTCATCTCCCGCAGTGGCGCAAAGCGCTGGGTGTCGGCAGCCGACACCGCTGCCCGCAAGCTCGGCCTGAAGGTCGGTATGGCTGCCAGCAAGGCTCAGGCCATGGTTGCCAATCTGCATATGGTGGATGCCGATCACGTTGCCGATGCAGCAGCCATCGAACGCCTGGCGCTGTGGGCGCTTCGTCAGTACAGCCCGGTGGTTGCCGTAGACGGGACCGATGGCATCGTCATGGATACCGAAGGAGCCGACCACCTTCAGGGTGGCGAGCAACTGCTGATCTCCGGCATCGTCAACGGGCTGAGGGGCAGGGGCCTGACAGCAAGGGCCGCTGTTGCCGACACCTGGGGCGCTGCTCATGCGCTGGCGCGACTGACGAGTGCCGAGACGACAGTGGTGCCACGGGGCGATGTCAGCAAAGCTGTCACAGGCCTTCCGATCCACTGTCTGCGGCTGCCGCCCGGCACCATACAGGACCTGAGGGTTTTAGGCGTGGAGACGGTGGGTGAGCTGTCGGCTCTTCCCCGTGCGCCGCTGACGCTGCGCTTTGGCCCGGAAGTCGGCCGCCGTCTCGATCAGCTCTTCGGTCGTGTCGCTGAACCCATCGAGCCGCTGCGCACACCGGAACTGGTGGAGGTGGCTCGGAACTTCCAGGAGCCGATTGGGGCAGCCGAGACCATTGCCAAATACATCCGGCGGCTGGTCGCCCAGTTGTCGGCAAAGCTTGAGGAGCGGGGGCTCGGTGTCCGCCGCTCCGACCTCATCATCCTTCGCGTCGACAACACTCGCCAATCTCTTCGTGCAGGTCTCGCCAAACCTGTGCGTGATCCGGCACGGCTGGCCAAGCTGCTCTGCGACCGCATCGAAAAGATCGATCCAGGCTTCGGCATAGAGCGGATGGTATTGGTGGCAATCATCGCAGAGCCGCTGGAAGAGAAGCAGGTCGCAAGCGCACTGGTCGAGGAAGAGGTGGTGGATGTGACCCCGCTTGTCGACATCCTCGGCAATCGCGGCCAGCGCCTTTACCGCGTCACGCCTGTCGCCTCCGACGTTCCGGAACGATCCGTCAGGCGCATTGGTCCAACCGCCGTGGAAACGGGTGCCGACTGGGCCGCAAAGTGGCCGAGGCCATCACGCCTGCTGGCTTACCCGGAAGAGATCGAAACGATGGCGGTCCTGCCCGACCAGCCGCCCGTCGTCGTGACCTGGCGGGGCAAACGTCGCCGCATCGTTCGTGCTGACGGGCCGGAGCGCATCTTTGGCGAATGGTGGCTGCGGCCACGCGAGATGCAGGCCGTGCGCGACTACTTCGTGGTCGAGGACGAGCAGGGCGAGCGGCTCTGGGTCTTCCGCGCAGGCGATGGTGTCGACACCGGAACGGGTTCGCACAAGTGGTTCCTGCACGGCATCTTCGGGTGAGGCTTTAGACCATGCGCTATGCCGAGCTTCAGGTGACAACCCACTTCTCCTTCCTGCGGGGCGCAAGTTCTGCGGAGGAGCTGTTCGCCACGGCGGCTGCTTTGGGCATCGAGGCCATTGGTGTTGTCGACCGCAACTCGCTTGCAGGGATCGTCCGAGCATGGGAGGCCGCCAAGACGACAGGCGTGCGCCTGGTGGTGGGCTGCCGTCTTGATCTCAACGATGGCATGTCTCTCTTGGTCTACCCAACCGACCGCGCTGCCTATTCCCGGCTCACCCGCCTGCTGACGCTTGGCAAAAGCCGGGGCGGCAAGGCCAAATGCATTCTCGATCTCTCGGATGTCGAAGCCTACAGCGAAGGCCTGATCGCGATCCTCGTTCCGGACGAGGCGGATGATGTCTATGCGGGTCAGCTCCGCAGGGTGGCGGCGGTGTTTGGCGACCGCGCCTATGTTTCGCTTTGCCTGCGGCGGCGGCCGAATGATCGGTTGCGGCTGCACAACCTGTCGAACATGGCGCAGCGGCACAAGGTGAAGACGGTGGTGACCAATGACGTGCTCTTCCACGAGCCGGGCCGTCGCCAGCTCCAGGACATCGTCACCTGCATCCGCAACCGCACCACCATCGACAGTGTCGGCTTCGACCGTGAACGGCATGCCGACCGCTTCCTCAAAGCACCAGAAGAGATGCACCGCCTGTTCGCCGATTATCCTGAGGCGCTGGCAAGGACCCGCGAGATCGTCGAGCGTTGTCGCTTCGACATGGGCGAGTTGCAATACCAGTATCCGGAAGAAGCCATTGTCCCCGGGCTTGATGCCCAGCAGTCGCTGACGAAGTTCGCATGGGAAGGGGCCGCCGAGCGCTATCCGGAAGGCATACCGGATAGGGTCAGGCAGTCGATCCTGCACGAACTCGACCTGATCCGGAAGATGAACTACGCGCCGTACTTCCTCACCGTCTATTCCATCGTCCGCTTCGCCCGCTCAAAGAACATCCTCTGCCAGGGCAGGGGCTCGGCCGCCAATTCCGCCGTTTGTTATTGCCTCGGGATCACCAGCATCAATCCGGAGACGAGCGACCTGCTGTTTGAGCGGTTCGTGTCGATGGAGCGCAACGAGCCTCCCGACATCGATGTCGACTTCGAGCACAACAGGCGCGAGGAAGTCATCCAGTGGATATACGAGACCTATGGCCGCTCACGCTCTGCGCTTTGCTCGACTGTCACCCGCTACCGGACCAAGGGCGCTCTACGTGACGTGGGCAAGGCGCTGGGTCTGCCTGAGGACCTGATCAGGCAGCTTACATCCGGTGTCTGGGGCTGGTCGAAGAACGGGATCGGAGAAAAGCAGCTCGCCGAGAACAACATGAACGCTTCGGACTATCGGCTGCGTCTGGCACTCGATCTCGCTTCCCAGCTTATGGATACGCCCCGTCACCTTGGGCAGCATCCGGGTGGCTTCGTGCTGACGCAGGATCGGCTCGATGATCTCGTGCCCATCGAACCTGCTGCCATGGAAGACCGCCAGGTGGTGGAATGGGACAAGGATGACATCGACGCCTTGAAGTTCATGAAGGTGGATGTGCTGGCGCTCGGCATGCTGTCGTGCATGGCACGCTCCTTCGAGCTGTTGGCCGAGCACAAGAACGAGCCGATGAGTCTGGCCGACGTTCCGCAGGAAGACCCGAGGACCTATGCGATGATCCGGAAGGCCGACACGCTTGGCACCTTCCAGATCGAGTCCCGGGCGCAGATGGCGATGTTGCCAAGGCTCAAGCCCCGGACCTTCTATGACCTCGTGGTTCAGGTCGCCATTGTTCGGCCGGGTCCAATCCAGGGTGACATGGTGCATCCGTATCTGCGCCGCCGGGAAGGCAAGGAGCAGATTGAATATCCGACACCGGAACTGGAGGCCGTGCTTGGCAAGACGCTGGGTGTGCCGCTCTTCCAGGAAAGCGCCATGAAGGTTGCCATGGTCTGCGCCGGGTTCAGCGCAGGTGAGGCGGACCAGCTCCGGCGTGCGATGGCGACCTTCAAGTTCACGGGCGGGGTGTCGAAGTTCAAGGACAAGCTCGTCGACGGGATGGTGAAGAACGGCTACTCCAGAGACTTCGCAGAGCGGACCTTCACGCAGCTTGAAGGCTTTGGTTCCTATGGCTTCCCCGAAAGCCACGCCGCCTCCTTCGCGCTGATTGCCTATGCCAGCTCCTGGGTGAAGTGCCACCATCCCGATGTCTTCTGCACGGCGCTCCTCAACTCGCAGCCAATGGGCTTCTACTCGGTGGCGCAGATCGTCCAGGATGCGCGGAACCATGGTGTCGAGGTGAGGCCCGTCTGCGTCAACGCCTCCCGTTGGGACTGCACGATGGAGGAGACGAACAGGCCGGGACGCTTCGCCGTGCGTCTCGGCATGCGCGTGGTGAAGGGGCTGCCGCTCAATGATGCCGCCAGGATCGTTCTCGCTAGAGCTGACCAACCCTTCGAAAGCGCTGACGACATGTGGCGGCGCTCAGGTGTACCGACCGCTTCACTGGTCAAGCTGGCGGAAGCTGATGCCTTCCTGCCCTCGCTGAAGCTCGAACGTCGGCAGGCGCTGTGGGACATCAAAGCGCTGCGGGATGAACCGCTGGAGCTATGGGCGGCGGCAGCCGAACGCGAAGCCAAAGCCATTGCAGAGATGCAGGAACCAGAGGTGGCGCTAAAGTCGATGACGGAGGGCAGGGAGGTGGTGGAGGACTATTCCCACACAGGTCTCACCCTGCGAGCCCATCCCGCTTCCTTCCTGCGCCCTGAGCTTAAAAAGAAGCGCATCGTCACCTGCGCAGAGGCGATGGCCGAACGCGACGGGCGATGGCTCTGGACCGCAGGTCTGGTGCTTGTGCGTCAGAAGCCTGGCAGCGCCAAGGGCGTGATGTTCCTCACGTTGGAAGACGAGACGGGCATCGTCAACGCCGTCGTCTGGCCGTCACTGTTCGAGAAACAGAGGCGGATCGTCATGTCGGCATCGATGATGGCGATCCATGGCAGGATACAGCGCGAGGGAGAGGTCGTGCATCTGGTTGCCCAGCGGCTGTTCGACTTCTCCGGCGATCTAGCCAGCCTCGGCGAACGCAACGGCGACTTTCCCCTGCCGCACGGTCGTGGCGATGGTGCCAAACATGGGAGCGGACCTGATCCGCGTGACAGTTTGAAGCCCGTCACCCCCACGCGGGATATCTACATCCCCGACCTGCATATCGACACGCTGAAGGTGAAGAGCAGGAACTTCCATTGATGGAAGCGAGATCCCATCTGTGTTTCACCAGGACAGCACGCGAAAAAGTCGCTTCTTAGCAGGGATTAGAAGAGGACCTCGCGACAACGCTACGTCCTGATCGCAACAAGAGCTAGTTCATTCGTAGTGCAGTTGCTCGGCGGTGTTCTTCCATCCATTCGGTTCCACTCTGGCGAGTCGGGGGCGGAGCGACAGCGGCCACGTCCCGTTCAACCAGCCACGGCCGAGCACAGATCAACGTAGGAACCGACCCAGAGAGCGCCTGTATTCGGCCTGCGGCCATAGTGGGCCGAGTGTGATCGGTCCCACAGAACTCTGCGTACGCCACGCAGGTGGGTCCAGCGGACGGCCCCGGCTATTTCAGGTAATCGAGCTCTCCAAGAACTGATGTCGCTGTGGTCAACACCGCTTCAACTTTGGCTTTCCTGCTCTCACGGTGATACTTGGCGTAGATCGGAGTGTCTGCGATGGGAGGATCAGTCTGCAGGACGGTAACCGTTCCTTCGCTTAGCTGGCGCTCTGCCAGCTTGTTCGGATAGATGCCCAACCCAACCCCGTTGTTGACCAGGTTCGCGAGCATGGAGACGCTGTTGCAAAAATCAACGCGACTAGGTTTCAAGCCTGCACTGGCGAACCATCCTGTCATTTGCCGATAGTTGATTGAGCCCGTCGGATTCGAGATGATTGGCAGGGTGACGATGTCTTTCGGTCTAACGATCGATGGCAGATCAAAGCTCTTCGAAGCGATCCAGGATGTTTCCTGGGTGCCTAAGGGCACTAGTTTAAAATGCTCGTGTTCCGTAGGATGAACAAGGAATGCTAGATCGAGTCGCAGAGAATGCAGCTCGGGTTCGACCTCAGCAGAAGTCGCGACCATCAGTTCGGGTTGCAACTCTGGATACTCGGAGTGTAGTCGAGAAACGATCCGAGGAAGGCAAATCATTGCGAAGCCTTCGGCAAAACCGAGTCGGATTGGTCCCGCCAGTTCCTGCGCTGTAGGTTTCGTTGCGATTTTCTCGATGCTGGCAAAGAGAGTGCGGCATTCATCCAAGAGATCTTGACCACGCACTGTCAGTTTCAGCCCCCGCCCAACTCGTTCTAGTGGTTTGTAACCTAACGCATCTTCTAGCCCGCGGAGTCGTAGCGAGACGGTGGGCTGGGCGATGCTCAGCACTTCCGCAGCTCTCTCCACAGAGCTTTGGGTAGCAGTCCAGTAGAAGGCTTCAAGCTGAGCTAGCGTTACGCGCATATTTGATTTCCTGATGTTTTGCGCCGAATTTTCCTATTTGTCGTTGCGATGTCAAATGAATACGGTGAGGCCACTAAAGGGAGCCATCATTGACAAAGACTGCTGATACGATCTCGTCGATCGAAGGATTCATACTGCGTTGCCCTATGCCAGCGGTCGCGGGAAACGCCCTTCGCGTTTTCAGCGAACGCAGTGCGCTTTTGCTACGCATCAAGACCCACGGGGGCCTCGTTGGTTGGGGTGAGACATGGGCTTATCCTTATGCTGCGGCGGAATTGATCAAGCACAACCTTGCACAACATGTACTCGGCAGGAGTGTTACTAATCCGCGTTCTCTCCATCAGGGCATGCTCACGGCAGCGGTTCCTGACCGCCGAGGCCAAACACACATGGCCCTCAGTGCACTGGACTTGGCCGCGTGGGATGCCTTCGGCCGATCAAGCGGCCGATCGATCGCGGAATTGCTAGGCGGACGGCTGCGAAGCGAGATCCTTACCTACGCTAGTGGTCCGCTACTGCCTGCCGGCGACGACCGTTACGAAGGGTTTGAAGAAGCCATAGAGGGCTATGTAGCCGACGGTTTCCGTGCGGTGAAGATCCGCGTAGGCATCGGCATGAAACAGGACATCCGAGCAATTCAAGCGGCTCGATCGATCGTAGGAGATGAGGCTCTGCTTATGATCGACCTCAATGAATCATCTACGGTTGAGGATACATTGGCCCTGGCAGACGCGACTAAGTCCTCGCGTCTTGCATGGATCGAGGAGCCACTGAGGCACGACAACATCTCGGGTTATCGAAGGATCTTCGAAAAGATCTCCGCGCCACTTTCCGGGGGCGAATCCTTCTGCGGCGTGCAGGCCTTCAAGGATGTGATGGTCGATGGCTCATTGGCGGTGCTTCAGCCGGATTTGGCCATTTGCGGAGGGATCTCCGAAGCCATGAAAGTTGCGGGTCTTGCGGAGGCATTTGACACTGGGATAGCGCCGCACGTTTGGGGAACCGGTATCAATTTCCTGGCATCACTTCAGTACGCGTCGGTTCTGCCTGGCTATGGCAGAAATTTGCACCTGCCGATTTTCGAGTACGACAAAAGCCATAACCCGCTGCGGGCAAAGATTTTCGACCCCTGCCCAGATACCAAGGGTCGAATCGCTGTACCCGACGGTCCTGGGCTCGGCATGGAAATCAATATCGAAGCCCTTAGCGACTACGTCGTTGAGCACTGGGAATTAAACGCCTGATCTACCGGACTCAGACATTGGGAGGAAACTATGAAGAAATCTTTGGTGGCAGCTTGCCTTACACTGGCAGCATGGACTGGAACGGCTGCGGCTGCGGATGTGACGCTTTCGCTAGGATTTATTGGAGCTGCGCAAGCACCTGAAGCTATCGCTCTACGGCAATTTGCCGAAGAGATTGCCACGAGGAGTGACGGCCGCATTGCCATTGACCTGCAAGGGGGTGGTGCTCTCGGTGGTGACCGTGAGGTCATCGAGAGTGTCCAGATCGGCACCGTCGACATGACCATTTCTAGCACCTCCGTGGTTGTTAATTTCGCGCCAGAGTTCGCGCTGTTCGACATCCCCTTCCTGTTTCGGGATTTCGATCATGCTGAGGCAGTGCTAAACGGGCCGATTGGCGAGGAAATGCTTGCAGCCCTTCCTGAGAAGGGCTTGGTTGGCATCGCCTTCGGGGGAATGGGTTTCCGTCAGCTCACGAACAATGCCAAGCCAGTTAAAACAGCTGCGGATGTCGAAGGCTTGAAGATCCGCACTCAGCAGAATGAACTTCATATTGCTGTTTGGAAAGAACTCGGTGTTCTTCCCACACCCATGTCTATCACTGAGGTCTATACGGCACTTCAACAAGGCGTGGTTGACGGACAGGAGAACCCTGTCGGCGCTATCATCAACAACCGCTTTGGCGAGGTTCAAAAGTACCTCAGCATGACCGACCACGCTTTTACACCGCTGGTTCTACTCATATCCCCGGCGGCGTACGATGCTCTGTCCGATGAAGACAAGGCGATGTTCGCCGAAGCCGCCAAGAATGCCATGAAACGTAACCGACAGGAAGTTGAAGCCGTCCTCAAAACTGGTCTCGACAAGCTTCGGGAGCAAGGTGTTGAAGTCATCACTGACGTGGACAAAGCCTCCTTTAGCGCCAAGATCGAAAGTCTCAATGCGACCTTTGGGGAGCGGTTTGGACAAGAACGCCTCAACGCGATCAAAGAGACCAAGTGATGCAACAACGGCAGGCGTTGGTTCGGTATTTTCTGAGCATTGAGAGCTTGCTTACAAAATCAGCGGTCGCTTTGGCGACCGCTGGTTTGGCACTCGCATCATTGATCGGGCTATACCAGATTATTGCACGTTTCGTGTTGCACCGGTCAGCCGAATGGTCCGAACCTCTAGTGCAGATGACCCTGATCTGGATGACTTATTTAGGTTTGGCGGCCGCTATGCGATCCGGGACCCTGATATCGGTCGACTGGCTCCTTACCTTAAGTAAGGGTAGGGCGCGGCAGGTTATCCAGCTTGTGATTCTGCTCTGTGTTTTGGCCCTACTAGGCTTCATACTGTGGTTTGGTATCGCACTTGGAATGCGCGTCAAGTTCCAAACGATTGCTGGCTTGGGTATCTCGGCCAGTTGGGCTTATGCCGCTCTGCCATTCGGAGCAGCCGTTTCGATTTTTGCCGTGATCGCTCACGTGCTCGACCCACGTGTTGAGGTCGATCACCAGACACAGAACACCTGAGGCCTCCAATGCTGCTCACTATGATCCTGCTGCTGGTCAGTTTGATGGCGCTTTCAGTACCCGTGGCTGTAGCAATAGGTCTGGCTGGCCTTGTCGGAGTGACGTTCTTCTCCAATCTGCCGCTGATCGTCCTACCACAACAGGCCTACATCGCCCTCGACAAGTTTCCGCTTGCCGCAGTCCCCTTTTTCATTCTGGCTGGCAACTTGATGGCAGCGGGTGGAATCTCTCGGCGCTTGGTTGATCTCGTCGAGAGTATCATTGGCGACACTCGCGGAGGGCTACCTGCTACTTGTATCGTTGTCTGCATGATCTTCGCAGCAGTGTCCGGATCAAGCGTGGCTACTACCTATGCCATCGGTGCTATCCTTATCCCAGCGATGGTGGCGCAGCGCTACCCAGTAGGATTTGCCTCTTCTCTTCAGGCGACTGCAGCGGAACTTGGGGTCATCATCCCCCCCTCTATACCGATGATCCTCTACGGCGTGGCGGCGAGCGCTCCGGTCGGAGACATGTTCATAGCGGGTTTCGGTCCAGGCTTGCTCATTGCAGCAGCGCTCATGGTGTTTGTGCTGATCTGGTCCCGGTATTTCCACAAGCCAGGGGATTTGGAGAAGAAGCCCGTTTTGCCATTCTTGGTGAGCCTACGCAGATCGCTCTTCGCGCTGCTGATGCCCGTTATAATCCTTGGTGGCATCTATGGTGGTGTCTTCACGCCCACCGAAGCTTCAATCATTGCGGTATTTTACGCTTTGGCTGTCAGTATGGTGATCTATCGCGAGTTGAGCTTAGTGGAGATGATCGACGTATTGAAGCGGTCGGCAATATCCTCGGCTATCATCATGTTCATCATCTCGATGGCTGGGCTATTCTCGTTCATTCTCACCAGGGCCGGAATACCCGCCGCCATCAGTCAGTGGATTGTGGAGACCTTCGATAGCGCTTTCATGTTCCTGATCGCCGTGAACGTCTTGCTTTTCCTCATTGGCATGTTCGTGGAAACCTCTGCTTCCATCGTGGTAATCGCTCCCATACTAGCCCCGGTGGCCGTTCTGTTCGGTATTGATCCTGTGCATTTTGGGCTGATCATGATCGTAAACCTGGCGTTGGGGATGATCACGCCGCCCTTCGGAGTAAACCTTTTTGCGGCCGCCGCCGTCGGGAAGGTATCGTTGCACCGGATGATCCCCTACCTGGTGCCAATGGTCGGCGTCATCGTACTCTGCCTGGCGTTGATTACATTTGTACCAATGATTAGCCTTGGTTCCCTCTACCTCTTCGGAGTGCGGTAGAAGCGATCGCGAAAAGGAAGGTGAGCGCATCCAGAACCGCCAGCGACCACAAGAGCCACTCAGCGTGGTGAAGACATTTTGCACCGCTGCTTGTCGCGGAATACTGCCCCCACTGTGCATCTAATGGACGTGGGGCGTCCGTAGGACAAGCAGGGTTACATGAGATGTCAGATGCTGATGTTGGCTGCGTTGCTGGTTTTGAGTTTGTGCTAAGCGGGCTGATGCCGTCGTGCGTGTAGATATCCCCATGTTGGCTTACACGTCGTACGACTGTCGCGCCTTTTCGGTTGAATTGGCAAAGGATAGGCGAGTTCGGCTGCGGTTTCTAAGAAGCGGCATGATGCAACTGGTGATGCGTTTGGATTCACCGTATCCATCCGGCGTGGGCCGCACCGCTTATGATTTTGGCTGGT
>NZ_JALPRY010000038.1:0-19681 GCF_023223505.1 Neorhizobium turbinariae | reverse complement strand
ATGTTGACGTGCGGCTTATTGCGCTCAAACTTGCTCTTTGCCATTACCGGCTCTCCGTTTTTATCCCCGTCAGGGGTTATCTCTCAGTTTATGGGGCGGATTACTCCGGTCACTTCTGACCGGAGTACTTGGCCTGGATTTCAGTTGCGACGTTCGACGGAACCGGCGCGTAGTGATCGAAGACCATCGAGTACTGTGCGCGGCCCTGCGACATGGAGCGCAGGTTGTCGACGTACTTGAACATGTTGGCCAGCGGCACGTGGGCGTTGATCACCACGGCGATACCGCGGCTTTCCTGGCCCTGGATCTGACCACGGCGAGAGTTCAGGTCGCCGATCACGTCACCGACGTAATCTTCCGGCGTCACGACTTCGACCTTCATCATCGGCTCGAGGAGCTGAGCACCAGCCTTCTTTGCTGCTTCACGGAAGCAAGCGCGGGAGGCGATTTCGAACGCGAGAACTGACGAGTCGACGTCGT
Source organism: Neorhizobium turbinariae (assembly GCF_023223505.1). NCBI lineage: Bacteria > Pseudomonadati > Pseudomonadota > Alphaproteobacteria > Hyphomicrobiales > Rhizobiaceae > Neorhizobium > Neorhizobium turbinariae. Next base: position 19,201 of record NZ_JALPRY010000038.1, on the reverse strand, counting down.
GGAAGGCGCCGTCGATGAGGGTCGCCTTGACGCCCAGCATCGGGAAGCCTGCCAGCGGACCGGAAGACAGGACGCTTTCGATACCCTTCTGAACGCCCGGGATGTATTCCTTCGGAACAGCACCACCGACGATCTTGGATTCGAATACGAAATCTTCGCCATCCGGGTTCGGTTCGAAGATCAGCTTGACGCGCGCGAACTGGCCGGTACCACCGGTCTGCTTCTTGTGCGTGTAATCTTCTTCCGTCTTGCGGGTGATGGTTTCGCGGTAAGCAACCTGCGGAGCACCGACGTTCGCTTCAACCTTGAACTCGCGACGCATGCGGTCGACGATGATGTCGAGGTGAAGTTCGCCCATGCCGGCAATGATGGTCTGGCCAGATTCCTGGTCGGTCTTGACGCGGAACGACGGGTCTTCAGCAGCCAGGCGGTTGAGCGCGAGGCCCATCTTTTCCTGGTCGCCCTTGGACTTCGGCTCGATCGCGATCTGGATGACCGGCTCGGGGAATTCCATGCGCTCGAGGATAACCGGCTTCAGCGGATCGCAGAGCGTATCGCCAGTGGTGGTTTCCTTAAGGCCTGCCAGCGCAACGATGTCGCCTGCGAAGGCTTCTTCGATGTCTTCACGCGAGTTGGAGTGCATCTGCAGCATACGGCCGACACGCTCGCGCTTGTCCTTGACCGTGTTCATGACAGACGAGCCCTTCTCGAGCTTGCCGGAGTAGATGCGTGCGAAGGTGAGCGAACCAACGAAGGGGTCGTTCATGATCTTGAACGCAAGCATTGCAAGCGGCTCTTCGTCGTCAGCGTGACGCTCGATTTCGGCTTCCGTCTTGGTGTCGATGCCCTTGATCGCCGGAATGTCGAGCGGCGACGGCAGGTAGTCGACAACGGCGTCGAGGAGCGGCTGAACGCCCTTGTTCTTGAAGGCAGTGCCGCAGAACATCGGGTGGAACTTGACGTCGATCGTACCGCGACGAACGAGTTCGCGGATCTTGTCGTTCGACGGCATGTCGCCGTTCAGGTAGGCTTCCATCGCTTCTTCGTCGATCTCGACAACGGTCTCGATCAGCTTTTCGCGATATTCTTCAGCCTTGTCCTTCATGTCGGCCGGGATTTCGACGACATCCCAGGCAGCGCCAAGCGACTCATCGCGCCAGACGAGAGCGTTCATCTCGATCAGGTCGATCACGCCCTTGAAGTCGCTTTCAGCGCCGATCGGCAGCTGCATGACAACAGCGGTGGCGCCGAGACGGGTCTTGATCATCTCTACCGAGCGGTAGAAGTCAGCACCGGTCTTGTCCATCTTGTTGCAGAAGATCATGCGCGGAACATGATACTTCTCAGCCTGACGCCAGACGGTTTCCGTCTGCGGCTCTACGCCTGCGTTGGCGTCGAGAAGAGCGATGGCACCGTCGAGCACGCGCAGCGAACGTTCGACTTCGATGGTGAAGTCAACGTGGCCGGGGGTGTCGATGATGTTGAAACGGCGCATCTTGCCGTCGCGGCCTTTCCAGAAGGTCGTGGTGGCAGCAGAGGTGATCGTGATGCCACGCTCCTGCTCCTGCTCCATCCAGTCCATCGTGGCTGCGCCGTCGTGAACTTCGCCGATCTTGTGCGACTTGCCGGTGTAATAAAGAATACGCTCGGTGGTCGTCGTCTTGCCGGCGTCGATATGCGCCATGATACCGAAATTGCGGTAGTCTTCGATTTTATATTCGCGAGCCATAGGACTGCCTTTCGAAATTCGATCGGGTGAAGATTACCAACGATAGTGCGAGAATGCGCGGTTGGCGTCGGCCATCTTGTGCGTGTCTTCACGCTTCTTGACAGCGGCGCCGCGGTTGTTCGCAGCATCCATGAGCTCACCCGAAAGACGATCGATCATGGTGGTTTCGTTGCGCTTGCGGGCAGCGGCAATCACCCAGCGGATTGCCAGAGCCTGGCGACGTTCCGGACGCACGTCTACCGGAACCTGATAGGTCGCGCCGCCAACACGACGCGAACGAACCTCAACATGCGGCGCGACGTTGTCGAGCGCAGAATGGAAGATCGCAAGCGGGTCGGCCTTGGCCTTGCCCTGCACGGCGTCGAAAGCACCGTAAACAATGCTTTCAGCTACGGACTTCTTGCCGTGAAGCATGATGGCATTCATGAATTTGGTGACGACCAGATCGCCGAACTTCGGGTCCGGGTTGATCTCACGCTTTTCTGCACTATGGCGTCGGGACATATATCTTCTCGTCTCTAAACAATTGAGCGCTCTACCACGCGGAGGACCTCGCGCAGCGCCGGGATTTCATGTCCAGGATGACCTGGAGCCCGAATTACTTCGGACGCTTTGCACCGTACTTGGAGCGGCGCTGTTTGCGGTTCTTAACACCCTGGGTGTCGAGAACGCCGCGGATGATGTGGTAACGCACACCCGGCAAGTCCTTTACGCGGCCACCACGGATCATGACGACAGAGTGTTCCTGCAGGTTGTGGCCTTCGCCCGGAATGTAGCCGATGACTTCGAAGCCATTGGTCAGGCGGATCTTGGCAACCTTACGCAGAGCCGAGTTCGGCTTCTTCGGGGTCGTGGTGTAGACGCGGGTGCAAACACCACGCTTCTGCGGGTTCTCCTGCAGGGCAGGAACCTTGTTGCGCTTTACGTTCGCCTGGCGAGGCTTGCGGATCAGCTGGTTTACGGTAGGCATTCAACCATCCCTTACGTGTTTCTCAGCACCCTTTCGGGCCAATCTGATGCCGTTTCCGGCGGGCGACACACACATTTCCTCATGCGCAAAACGTGGCCCAATCCAAATTTGGAATGGACCACAGAAGGCAGAGGACACATTATACATGCGTCGTGCGTGCAGCATTCATGTCTTCAACGTGCGTATGGAACCGTGTTTGAGACGAACTCCGGAACGAGTCATCCCGGACGGACAAGCCTCACATCGCTTCCGATGGGTGGGCGTTTACTGTTTTAGCCCCTGTCCGTCAAGGGCTGGGCCCAAAATAATAGCTTTCGCGGGCTTTCCGGAGCCCGCTGAGCGAGAAGATGACAGGTTTTCGTTAATTCTTCTGTTCTTCGGCTTTAACGCTTGGGAATCAGTTCCAGATGTCACTATGGGTTGGAACATACCAACTGACTTCCCCTTTCAACGCTCCAGAAGGTTTAAACGGAGATGGACATGATCGACAATCCCGACAACGACAACATTGCCGAAGGACCGATGGTGTTCATCATTATCGGCAAGGGCTACGAACAGAAGGGCGGACAGGGCATCGAACTGCACATCATGCTGCAGGCGCCGGACGACGACTCGGCCGTTCGTGAAGCCTTGAATGCGCTTTCCGAAGAAGGTTTCCTTGAAGCCGACCTCGACCAGATCGGCGTACTCACCGACATCCCGACCGAAGAGCCACATGCTTCCGCCTACCAGGGCACGCTTGAAGGCGAAGTGGCGATCATCCGTTTCGACTAGGACGGACGGGTTCCCAACTCTTCATCATCTGACGTCTGAAATGCAAAACGCCCGGATCGCTCCGGGCGTTTTTTGTTTGCTGTCGGAAAGGAGCCCGTTTCCGGGCCCCCTCGCCTGCTTATTCGGCAGGCGTATTTTCCGAGTTCATGTCCTGCAGCATCGGGGTGGCCGAGCCTACGCCCGAACCCTTCTTGCGCTCCTCGAGGATGAGGTCGTCGCGCGAAGTGGCGATACGGCGGATCTGCGTCATGGTTCCGCCCGTACCGGCCGGGATGAGACGGCCGACGATGACGTTTTCCTTCAGACCCTGCAGCGTGTCCATCTTGCCGGCGATCGCAGCTTCCGTGAGAACCTTGGTGGTCTCCTGGAAGGATGCAGCCGAGATGAAGGACGGCGTCTGCAGCGAAGCCTTGGTGATACCAAGCAGAACCGGCTCGCCGTATGCAGGCTTCTTGCCTTCCTCGATGAGCTGGTCGTTGGTGTCTTCCAACTCGATCCGGTCGACATTGTCACCGACGATATACTGGCTGTCGCCAGCATCGGTGATCTCGACCTTCTGCAGCATCTGACGAACAATCACTTCGATGTGCTTGTCGTTGATGACAACGCCCTGCAGACGGTAGACTTCCTGGATTTCGTTCACGAGGTAGGAAGCGAGTGCTTCCACGCCCTTGATCGCCAGGATGTCGTGCGGCGCAGGATTGCCGTCGAGGATGTAGTCGCCCTTTTCGATGTAGTCACCATCCTGAAGATGGAAGGGCTTGCCCTTCGGGATCAGGTATTCGACCGGCTCGACACCGTCTTCCGCCGGCTCGATCATGACGCGACGCTTGTTCTTGTAGTCGCGGCCGAGGCGGATCGTACCATCGATCTCAGCGATGATGGCGTGGTCCTTCGGACGACGAGCTTCGAACAGTTCTGCGACGCGCGGCAGACCACCGGTGATGTCCTTGGTCTTGGCGCTTTCCATCGGGATACGCGCAAGCACGTCGCCCTGGGAAACCTTCTGACCCGGCTCGACCGACAAGATCGCATCCACCGAGAGCTGGAAGCGAGCTTCGCCACCACGCGACAGCTTGGCGATCGCACCGGAAGCGTCCTTGATGACGATCGCCGGCTTGAGATCCGCACCGCGCGGGGTCGAACGCCAGTCAATGACCTGGCGCTTGGTGATACCGGTCGACTCGTCGGTCGATTCCGAAACGGAGATGCCGTCGACGACATCTTCGAACTGAACCGTACCGGCGACTTCCGTCATCATCGGGCGGGTATACGGGTCCCACTCTGCCAGACGCTGACCGCGACGTACCTTGTCGCCATCATCGACGTGCAGCTTGGAGCCGTAGGCCACGCGCTGGGACGACCGCTCGACACCACGCTCATCGAGAATCGTGACTGCCATGTTACGACCCATCGCGACGAGAACGCCCTCAGAGTTGCGCAGCATGTTGCGGTTCTTGATCTGGATCGTGCCTTCATAGGAGGCTTCCAGGAACGAGGAGTCGACGACGTTTGCCGTACCACCAAGGTGGAACGTACGCATGGTCAGCTGGGTACCCGGTTCACCGATGGACTGTGCCGCGATAACACCAACGGCTTCACCCATGTTGACCGGCGTACCGCGTGCAAGGTCGCGACCGTAGCAAACCGAGCAAACACCCGTCTGAACTTCGCAGGTCAGAGCGGAGCGGATGCGGATCGACTGGATGCCAGCCTTCTCGATCTCGATGACGTCCGGCTCCAGGATCATCTTGCCGGCGTCGACGATACGTTCACCCGTGACCGGATGATCGATGTTGTCGAGAGCCGTACGACCCAGGATACGTGCGCCAAGCGATGCGACCACCTGACCGGCGTCAACGATCGCCGTCATGGTCAGGCCCTTTTCAGTGCCGCAATCGACCATGTTGACGATGCAGTCCTGAGCGACGTCGACGAGACGACGGGTCAGGTAACCGGAGTTCGCGGTCTTCAAGGCGGTGTCTGCCAGACCCTTACGGGCACCGTGCGTCGAGTTGAAGTACTCGTTAACGGTCAGGCCTTCCTTGAAGTTCGAGATGATCGGCGTCTCGATGATTTCACCCGACGGCTTCGCCATCAGGCCGCGCATGCCGCCCAGCTGGCGCATCTGGTTCGGTGAACCACGAGCACCCGAGTGGGACATCATGTAGATGGCGTTCATCTGCTTCTGACGACCGGTTTCCGGATCGAACTCAACGGCCTTAATGCGGGCCATCATGTCCTCGGCAACCTTTTCGGTAGCCTTACCCCAGGCGTCAACGACCTTGTTGTACTTCTCGCCCTGAGTGATCAGGCCGTCGTTGTACTGCTGCTCGTATTCCTTCACCAGGGCTTCGGTGTCGCCGACGATCTTGTGCTTGCTGTCGGGGATGATCATGTCATCCTTGCCGAAGGAGATACCGGCCTTGCAGGCGTGCGTGAAGCCAAGCTGCATGATCCGGTCGCAGAAGATCACCGTGTCCTTCTGTCCGCAGTGACGGTAGACCGTGTCGATCATCTTGGAGATGTTCTTCTTGGTCATTTCCTGGTTGCAGATGTCGAACGGCACGTTGACGTTCTTCGGCAGAAGCTCGCCGATGATCATCCGGCCCGGCGTGGTCTCATAGATCTTCGAAACAGGCTTGCCTTCGGCGTCAACGGTCTTGAAGCGACCCTTGATCTTGGCGTGCAGCGTGACGACCTTGTTTTCCAGAGCGTGGTGCAGTTCGCCCATGTCGGAGAAGGCCATGCCCTCGCCCGGCTCGTTCTGGTTCATGATCGACAGGTAGTAGAGGCCGAGAACCATGTCCTGCGACGGAACGATGATCGGTGCCCCGTTCGCCGGATGCAGGATGTTGTTCGTCGACATCATCAGCACGCGTGCTTCAAGCTGTGCTTCGAGCGACAGCGGCACGTGAACGGCCATCTGGTCACCGTCGAAGTCGGCGTTGAAGGCCGTGCAGACGAGCGGATGCAGCTGGATGGCCTTGCCTTCAACCAGGATCGGTTCGAAGGCCTGGATGCCCAGGCGGTGCAGCGTCGGTGCGCGGTTCAAGAGAACCGGATGCTCGCGGATGACCTCGTCGAGGATATCCCAGACTTCCGGCTTTTCCTTTTCAACCAGCTTCTTAGCCTGCTTGACGGTCGAGGAATAACCCTTTGCGTCGAGACGGGCGTAGATGAACGGCTTGAAGAGCTCGAGCGCCATCTTCTTCGGAAGACCGCACTGGTGCAGCTTCAGTTCCGGACCGGTCACGATAACCGAACGGCCGGAATAGTCGACGCGCTTGCCGAGAAGGTTCTGGCGGAAGCGGCCCTGCTTGCCCTTCAGCATGTCGGACAGCGACTTCAGCGGACGCTTGTTGGCGCCGGTGATGACGCGGCCACGACGGCCGTTGTCGAACAGCGCGTCTACAGATTCCTGCAGCATGCGCTTCTCGTTGCGGATGATGATGCCCGGAGCGCGCAGTTCGATCAGGCGCTTCAGACGGTTGTTACGGTTGATGACGCGGCGATAAAGGTCGTTCAGGTCGGAGGTCGCAAAGCGGCCGCCGTCGAGCGGAACCAGCGGACGCAGGTCCGGCGGGATCACGGGCACGACCTTCATGATCATCCATTCCGGGCGGTTGCCGGACTCGATGAAGTTTTCGACGATCTTCAGGCGCTTCATCAGCTTCTTCTGCTTGAGATCCGACGTGGTGTCGGCAAGCTCGGAGCGCAGGTCGCCTGCAATCTTTTCGAGATTCATCGATGCCAGCATCTCGTAGATGGCTTCAGCACCGATCATCGCCGTGAACTGATCTTCGCCGAACTCGTCGACGGCGATCATGTATTCTTCTTCGGAAAGAAGCTGGTTTTCCTTCAGCGAGGTCAAGCCAGGTTCGGTGACGATGTAGTTCTCGAAATACAGAACGCGCTCGACATCCTTCAGCGTCATGTCGAGAAGGGTCGAGATGCGCGACGGAAGCGACTTCAGGAACCAGATGTGCGCCACAGGAGCTGCAAGCTCGATGTGACCCATGCGCTCACGGCGAACGCGCGACAGCGTAACTTCGACGCCGCACTTTTCGCAGATGATGCCCTTGTACTTCATGCGCTTGTACTTGCCGCACAGGCACTCGTAGTCCTTGATCGGCCCGAAAATGCGCGCGCAGAAGAGGCCGTCGCGTTCTGGCTTGAACGTGCGGTAGTTGATGGTCTCCGGCTTTTTGATTTCGCCGTAGGACCAGGAGAGAATCTTCTCGGGCGACGCGATCGAAATCCGGATCGAGTCGAAGTGCTGCGCAGGCACTTGGGGGTTGAAAAGATTCATGACCTCTTGGTTCATGCCTATCTCCTTTAGGGGCGGAAGCCCTCGCTTGCGACGGTCGTGTCCAAATTCCCGGGATGGACGCGCCGAAGCACTAAAACGGTCATAGCCGCGAAATGCGGCGAAAGTTTCCCGTCACTGCCGGCGGGAACCGGCGGCGGGACCGGCGCGCGCCTGATGCGGCGCGCGCCTTCCAAATTATTCCGCTGCGTCTGGCAGCTGGCCGGCTTCCGCCGCTTCGAGCTTCGAGTTCTCGAGCTCCACCGACAGGCCGAGCGAGCGCATTTCCTTGACGAGAACGTTGAAGCTCTCCGGAATGCCCGCTTCGAAGGTGTCGTCGCCACGGACGATCGCTTCGTAGACCTTTGTACGACCAGCCACGTCGTCCGACTTCACGGTCAGCATTTCCTGCAGCGTGTAGGCGGCACCATAGGCTTCCAGAGCCCAGACCTCCATTTCGCCGAAGCGTTGGCCACCGAACTGCGCCTTACCGCCCAGCGGCTGCTGGGTAACAAGCGAGTACGGACCGATCGAACGCGCGTGGATCTTGTCGTCCACGAGATGGTTCAGCTTGATCATGTACATGTAGCCAACCGTGACCTTGCGGTCGAAGGCTTCGCCAGTCCGTCCGTCGTAGAGGACCGACTGACCCGACTCATGCAGACCCGCCTTTTTCAGCATGGCAGCAACGTCCGGCTCATGTGCACCGTCGAAGACCGGCGTCGCAATCGACACGCCGCGCTTGGACTGCTCGGCAAGACGAACCAGGGACTCGTCGTCGAAGGTCGAAACCTCGTCGCGGGCCTGGCTGGCATACACTTCCGTCAGCTCGCGCTTCAGGTCGGTGATGTCCTGCGTCTTGCGGTATTCCTCGAGCAGTTCACCGATCTTCTTGCCCATGCCTGCGCATGCCCATGCGAGATGGGTTTCAAGAATCTGACCAACGTTCATGCGCGACGGAACGCCGAGCGGGTTCAAGCAGATGTCGACATGCGTGCCATCCTCGAGGAACGGCATGTCCTCGATCGGAACGATACGCGATACGACACCCTTGTTGCCGTGACGGCCGGCCATCTTGTCGCCTGGCTGGATCTTGCGCTTCACAGCGACGAAGACCTTGACCATCTTCATGACGCCCGGAGGCATTTCGTCACCGCGCTGTACCTTTTCGACCTTGTCCATGAAGCGCTGTTCAAGGCGCGACTTGGATTCGTCGTACTGGCCACGCAGAGCTTCGATCTCGCCCTGCATCTTTTCGTCCTCGACGGCGAACATCCACCACTGCGAGCGGGGATATTCGGAGACGACGGCGTTGGACAGCTCGACGCCCTTCTTGAAGCCCTTCGGACCTGCAACCGAGACCTGGCCGCGAAGCATGTCGAGCAGACGGCCGTAGACGTTACGGTCGAGGATTGCCTGCTCGTCGTCGCGGTCCTTGGCGAGGCGTTCGATTTCCTCGCGCTCGATGGCCATCGCACGCTCGTCCTTTTCGACGCCGTGACGGTTGAAGACGCGAACTTCGACGACGGTACCGAACGTGCCCGGAGGCATGCGCATGGACGTGTCGCGAACGTCGGAAGCCTTTTCACCGAAGATGGCGCGCAGAAGCTTTTCTTCCGGCGTCATCGGGCTTTCGCCCTTCGGCGTGATCTTGCCGACGAGGATGTCGCCCGGCTGGACTTCGGCGCCGATGTACACGATGCCGGCTTCGTCGAGGTTCTTCAGCGCTTCTTCCGAAACGTTCGGAATGTCGCGCGTGATTTCTTCCGGACCAAGCTTGGTGTCACGCGCCATCACTTCGAACTCTTCGATGTGGATGGAGGTGAACACGTCGTCGGCGACGATACGTTCCGACATCAGGATCGAGTCTTCGTAGTTGTAGCCGTTCCACGGCATGAACGCGACGAGCGCGTTGCGGCCGAGAGCCAGGTCACCGAGGTCGGTCGACGGACCGTCCGCGATGATGTCGCCCTTGTTCAGAACGTCACCGACGGCGACCAGTGGACGCTGGTTGACGCAGGTGTTCTGGTTCGAACGCTGGAACTTCTGCAGGCGATAGATATCGACGCCAGACTTCGAAGCATCGAGGTCTTCCGTTGCGCGGATAACGATACGGGTCGCATCGACCTGGTCGACCACGCCGCCACGACGGGCAGCAATGGCAGCACCGGAGTCGCGAGCCACGACCGGCTCCATACCAGTACCAACGAACGGCGCTTCGGCACGAACCAGCGGAACGGCCTGACGCTGCATGTTGGAGCCCATGAGGGCGCGGTTGGCGTCGTCGTTTTCCAGGAACGGGATGAGAGCCGCGGCAACCGAAACGAGCTGCTTCGGCGAGACGTCCATCAGGTTGATGTTGTCGCGCGGAGCAAGCATCACTTCGCCGGCATGGCGGCAAACCACGAACTCTTCCGAGAACGAACCGTCCGCCTCAAGCGGCGCGTTTGCCTGCGCAACGTAGTACTTCGCTTCTTCCATGGCGGAGAGGTAAAGCACGTCGTTGGTGACCTTGCCATCGACGATCTTGCGGTACGGGCTTTCAATGAAGCCGTACTTGTTGACGCGGGCGAAGGTTGCGAGCGAGTTGATCAGACCGATGTTCGGGCCTTCCGGCGTTTCGATCGGGCAGATACGGCCGTAGTGGGTCGGATGAACGTCGCGGACTTCGAAGCCTGCGCGCTCGCGGGTCAGACCACCCGGTCCAAGAGCCGAAAGACGGCGCTTGTGGGTGATTTCCGAAAGCGGGTTCACCTGGTCCATGAACTGCGACAGCTGCGAGGAACCGAAGAACTCGCGAACGGCGGCAGCAGCCGGCTTCGCGTTGATCAGGTCCTGCGGCATCACGGTGTCGATCTCGATGGACGACATGCGTTCCTTGATGGCGCGCTCCATGCGCAGCAGACCCAGGCGATACTGGTTCTCCATCAATTCACCAACCGAGCGAACACGACGGTTGCCGAGGTTGTCGATGTCGTCGATCTCGCCCTTGCCATCACGCAGTTCGACAAGCATCTTGACCACGGCCAAGATGTCTTCCTTGCGAAGAACCCGAACGGTGTCTTCGACCTGCAGGTCGAGGCGCATGTTCATCTTCACGCGGCCAACGGCGGAGAGGTCGTAACGCTCCGGATCGAAGAACAGCGAGTTGAACATGGCTTCAGCCGATTCCATGGTCGGCGGTTCACCCGGGCGCATGACGCGGTAGATGTCGAACAGGGCGTCCTGGCGGTTCTCGTTCTTGTCAGCGGCAAGCGTGTTGCGGATGTAGGCCCCGACATTGATGTGGTCGATGCCGAGAACCGGGATCTCGTCGAAGCCAGCCTTCAGGATGATCGGCAGGGTCTTCTCGTCGATCTCGTCGCCTGCTTCCAGGTAGATCTCACCGGTTTCCATGTTGACGATGTCTTCGGCAAGGTAGTTGCCGTAGAGTTCGTCATCAGTGGCCTTGAGAGCCTTCAGACCCTTTTCGGTCAACTGACGCAGGAGACGCGGGGTCAGCTTCTTGCCGGCTTCGACAACGACTTCGCCGGTGTCGGCGTCGATCATGTCGGACAGCGTCTTGGCGCCCTTCAGGGTTTCGGCCTGGAAGGGGATGCGCCAGCCGTCGCCGTCACGCTGGTAGATCGACTTCGTGTAGAAGGTCGACAGGATTTCTTCGCCGTCCATGCCGAGCGCCATGAGCAGCGAACTCACGGGGATCTTGCGGCGACGGTCGATACGGGCGAACACAATGTCCTTCGCGTCGAATTCGATATCGAGCCAGGAACCACGATACGGAATGACGCGAGCGGCGAACAGCAGCTTGCCGGACGAATGGCTCTTGCCCTTGTCGTGGTCGAAGAACACACCTGGCGAACGGTGCATCTGGGACACGATAACGCGCTCGGTGCCGTTCACGATGAACGTACCGTTGTCGGTCATGAGCGGCATGTCGCCCATGTAGACGGACTGTTCCTTGATGTCCTTGATGGACTTCGCGCCGGTATCCTCGTCGATATCGAACACGATCAGGCGCAGCGTCACCTTGAGCGGCGCAGCATAGGTCAGGTCGCGCTGACGGCATTCCTCGACGTCGAACTTCGGCGGCTCGAATTCGTAGGACACGAATTCCAGCATGGAAGCGCCGGAGAAATCGGTGATCGGGAATACGGACTTGAAGACGGCATTCAGACCTTCATCAGGGCGGCCGCCCTTCGGTTCGTCAACCATCAAGAACTGGTCATAAGACGCCTTCTGAACCTCGATCAGGTTCGGCATCTCCGTGACTTCGGGGATTTTTCCAAAAAACTTGCGTACGCGCCTACGACCATTAAACGAAAGGGTCTGAGCCATCGTCGCTCCTTCAAATTGCATCCGGGCCTGCAACGGACGGGGTTCGCTGGCCAGTCGATCTCCCGTCGATCATGGTATTCCCAATCTCGTCCTACTTCCCGAACGCGCCAGGCCGGATTGCCTTTTCGGTTCGGTTCAGGACCATCCTCTTGAGAACCCATTACCCAGGAGCCGTTCTGGACGGATCCTGGGTAATATGTTCGGAGGAAATTGGAGGGTGGAGAGAGATCTCCCCACCCGCCACATTCCGATATTACTTGACGTCGACCTTAGCGCCGGCATCCTCAAGCTTCTTCTTGAGGTCTGCAGCTTCAGCCTTGGAAACGCCTTCCTTGATCGGCTTCGGAGCGCCTTCGACCAGGTCCTTGGCTTCCTTGAGGCCGAGGCCGGTGATGCCACGAACTTCCTTGATGACGTTGATCTTGTTCGCGCCGGCATCCGTGAGGATAACGTCGAACTCGGTCTTTTCTTCTTCAGCAGCAGCCGGAGCAGCAGCGCCGCCAGCAGCAGCAACAGCGACCGGAGCAGCGGCAGAAACGCCCCACTTTTCTTCGAGCATCTTGGAAAGCTCAGCAGCTTCCAGAACGGTAAGCGAGGAGAGGTCTTCAACGATCTTTGCGAGATCAGCCATTTTCTAGTTCCTTTTGTTCGGTTCGAACTGGTTTAAAATAAACAGCGAAGTTCCGCCTTATGCGGCTTCGTCCTTCTTGGCATATGCTGCGAACACACGAGCCAGTTGTCCGGCCGGTGCCTGAACGACGCCTGCGATGCGGGTAGCCGGGGTCTGAATCATACCCACCAGCTTTGCACGCAGTTCGTCCAGCGAAGGCAGGGTCGCAAGCGACTTGACACCTTCGGCGTTGAGCGTGGTTGATCCCATGGCGCCACCGAGAACAACGAGCTTGTCGTTGGTCTTGGCGAAGTCCGAGACAACCTTCGGAGCTACGACCGGGTCATCGCTGTAAGCGATGAGCGTCTGACCCTTGAACAGGTCCGACATCCCTTCCGACTCCGTGCCCTGAAGAGCGATCTTGGCCAGGCGGTTCTTCGCGACTTTGACGGTGCCGCCAGCAGCACGCATTTTCGAACGGAAGTCGTTCATCTGCGCAACTGTGACACCAGCATAGTGGGCCACGACAACCGAACCAGAAGCCTTGAAGACTTCGTTCAGCTCCGTGACGAATTCGCGTTTTTCCGCTCTTTCCACTGTCTGTCTCCAGTAGGCGGGACCGCAATCCTGCAGGCCCCACCGGGTTTGCCTTTGCCTCAAGGGATCCTTTGGTAAAGATCCCAAGCGACGCTTGAGGATCCTGTCCCCTCGCACTGTCACCTCAGCGGCTCCAGGCACAAGGCACACTAGGCTCGAACCGAATATCCAGAGCGCAAGCGCTAGAAAATCTCGGGTCTTACCCGTCTCATGCAGGCTCGAAGTGATTAAGGCTCAAAGATCTGGGACCTCAAAGCCACCTGCAATCTCGGACAGGAGTTCCGGAGGATTTCTCCGGAAATCCCCGGCCTCGAAAGACCGGGAATTCATGGAACGGGAGCGCGAACGCTCCCGCTAAACTGATCAGGCGGCCGAAACCGTGGCCGGGTCAATCTTGACGCCCGGGCCCATGGTCGAGGAGATCGCTACGCGCTTGACGTAGTTACCCTTGGCGCCAGCCGGCTTTGCCTTGACGACGGCGTCAGCAAAAGCCTTAATGTTTTCTTCAAGAGCCTTGGCGTCAAATGAAGCCTTGCCGATGCCGGCGTGGATGATACCAGCCTTTTCGACGCGGAATTCAACGGCGCCGCCCTTGGAAGCCTTGACAGCTCCGGCAACATCCATGGTTACCGTGCCAACCTTCGGGTTCGGCATCATGCCACGCGGGCCGAGAACCTTACCAAGACGGCCGACGAGCGGCATCATGTCCGGGGTCGCGATGCAACGATCGAAGTCGATCTTGCCGCCCTGAACGATTTCAACCAGATCTTCGGCGCCAACGATGTCTGCACCAGCAGCCTTGGCTTCATCAGCCTTGGCGCCACGTGCGAAGACGGCAACGCGAACGTCGCGGCCGGTGCCGTTCGGCAGGTTGACCACGCCGCGGACCATCTGGTCTGCGTGACGCGGGTCGACGCCGAGGTTCATAGCGATTTCAACGGTCTCGTCGAACTTGGCGGTTGCGCGTTCCTTTACCAGGGCAATGGCTTCGGACAGGGCAACGAGCTTGGTCGGATCGATACCTTCGCGGATCTTCTGAATACGCTTTGCAAGCTTTGCCATGTTAAGCCACCACTTCCAGGCCCATAGCGCGGGCAGAGCCCTCGACCATAGCCATTGCGCCTTCGATATCAGCCGCGTTCAGATCCTTCATCTTGGCTTCAGCGATCGACTTGATCTGAGCCTTGGTGAGGGTGCCGGCCTTGGCGCCCTTGCCGGGGGTCTTCGAGCCCGACTGGATCTTCGCTTCCTTCTTGAGGAAGTAGCTGACCGGCGGCTGCTTCATCGCGAAGGTGAAAGACTTGTCCTGGAAATAGGTGATGACGACCGGGATCGGCATGCCCTTTTCCATTTCCTGCGTGGCGGCGTTGAACGCCTTGCAGAATTCCATGATGTTGATGCCGCGCTGACCAAGTGCCGGTCCGATCGGCGGGGACGGGTTTGCCGATCCTGCCTTGACCTGCAGCTTGAGCTGGCCTGCTACTTTCTTAGCCATTCTCTCTGCCTTTCGTTACGGATCGGATTGCCGATCCTTTGTGCCGGACGTCATGAAGCCCGGCGGCTGCGGTTGCGTGGTTCGGATCAACGGGGCCTGGCTTATCAACCCCTCACCTTCCACGCGGCTGCGGCATTGCCGCACGAGACCTGCCGAACGAACGGCAGGCTCAACTCGTAAAACCCTTTAGACCTTTTCGACCTGGGCGTATTCCAGCTCGACCGGGGTTGCGCGGCCAAAGATCGAAACTTCGACCTTGAGGCGCGAACGCTCCTCGTCGACATCCTGAACGGTGCCGTTGAACGAAGCGAACGGACCATCGGAAACGCGAACCTGTTCGCCGATCTCGAACGAGATCGAGGACTTCGGACGCTCGACGCCTTCCTGGACCTGGCCAAGGATGCGCTCAGCTTCGAAATCCGGAATCGGAACCGGCTTGTTGTCGGAACCGAGGAAGCCGGTGACCTTCGGCGTGTTCTTGATGAGGTGGTAAACCTCGTCGGTCAGGTTGGCGCGAACCAGGACATAACCGGGGAAGAACTTCCGCTCGCTGTCCACCTTGCGGCCGCGACGCACCTCAACGACCTTTTCGGTCGGCACCAGAATCTTTTCGAACAGGTGCTCAAGCCCCTTCTGGCGAGCCTTGTTCTCGATGTCCTCGGCAACTTTCTTTTCAAAGTTCGAATATGCGTGGACGATATACCAGCGCGCCGCCATTTGTACTTCTCCAGAATCAGACGCTGACGTTCAGGATCAGGCGCAGAAGCCAACCCATCAACTGATCGGCAGCGAAGAAAAACAGCGCCGCGAAAACAACCATAGCCAGAACCATCGCTGTCGAAATCAGCGCCTCACGACGGGAAGGCCAATGGATCTTGGACGCTTCGGAGCGCACCTGGCGCAGAAACGTGACTGGATTGGTCTTGGATGCCATAGATTGTCCACGCAATTACGGCACGTAAAGCTGAACTCGCTCAGCCCCACGCACCGCGTGTCTGTTTTGTGCCTACATAAACACCCCTTCCCCTCCACACAAGAGGGAAAAAAGCATTCGATGAACTTTTGCCGTCTGCACCACGACCCTGCGCGAAGCTGCAGAAGTCCGTCATGCCTGTTGTCGAGATGGCAGGGGCAGAGGGGCTCGAACCCCCGACCTGCGGTTTTGGAGACCGCCGCTCTACCAACTGAGCTATACCCCTTCAAACCGAAGAAACTCGAAACATTCGATCCGTCGCCCTCGGCTAGGCGCTCCCTTTAAGGGGATGCGAACCGCTTGGCAAGAGCGTTTTTTCGCGCAACCACACTATCTGAGCTTTACACCCGGCCGCTCGGAGGCATCCGCACGCGCTGCGCCCAGGACGGAATCTGTGCGCGTACCCAGGATTTCCTTACCCGGGAGATCGAACCCGCCTGCAACGACGCTTGCGCCGTGTGCCTTCCTCTCGGGCGAGAGCGGCAGGCGCTTCCAGGCGGCGCGCGGGGGCTTTTCCACGAAGGCGTCCGGCTGATTCACCAGGTCATTCACGACTCGGGAGATGATCGATTCGATCGCCACCTTGCGTCCGGTCTTGTGGTAGAAATTGCCCTTGATCTGGATCGTCGCGGCAATCGCCTTGATGAAATCGGCAAGCAGGCGCTGATCAATCGGCTCGGGCGTGCGCCAGAAGCTGTCGAGCCCCTTCTGGTGGGTAAGCCCGGGAATGTCGTAGATGGCCGTGCCGAGCGCGATCGTGGGGATCCCGGCCCGCAGGCTATGCAGCGCGGTGGTGGAATTGCAGACAATGACGGCCTGGACGTTCTTCAGGATATAGCCGAGATCGCCCCTCTCGATGAAAACGACTCGCTTCGAGATGCGGTAGCGAGTCGCAAGCTCCGTCACGACCTTGCGCCAGCCTTCCAGATCATTGTCGAGCGGGTGCTGCTTGACGATCAGCCGACTGTCGTTCGGCGCATGCAGCGCAAAGGACTGCACGACCTGTTCGAGCATCTGCGACAAGTGCTGGAACGGCGAGTTGGCGCGAATCTGGTAATCGCTCTGGAGTTGAAGCGCGACAAGGTAGGTCTTCTTCGACTTGTCGCTGAAATAGCCTTCGGGCAGGTCATGCCGCGGCCGGAAGGCGCGCGGCAACCACGACAGGTAGTCGATCAGCGCGTCATAATACTTGTCGGCATGGTAGAGCGGGAACATTCCCCGGCCAAAATAGGTCGCGAGGTTATAGACCACCTCGTTGGTGGCTTCCTGGTTGAAGGTGTGGCCGTAGCGCGGCTCGAGATCCGGCGCGCCGACCTTTGCGGCGATCTGGCGGATCTGCTCCGGGTCGGACGGGAAATGCGAAAAGCGCCCCATGCCGTCGCGCTCCAGCGTGATCCAGTCCGGCCGAAGGTAACCGAACTCCACCGCGTGACACTTCACCCCGAGCTTGCGGGCAACACGCGCGGCCAGTCGATGGTAGGGAAGCCTGTCCGCATAATAGAGAATGTCCGTGATTCCCTTGCGGCGAATCAGTTCCGCCAGGAAACGCGGCCAGGCCTTGACGCTGCCGCGATAGTTGATGGCACCACGCTTTCGCCAATACAGCTGGTCGCCGAACGAGAAGTTGACCCGCGACGTCTCTATTCCCTGCGCTTCAAATCCTTCGGCGAGCTCACGCCAGAAAATCGAAGGCGGGCCTTGCAGGAAAAGGACATTCGTCATGTCGTTGCCAATGCTGCTGGAGACTGCGATGCACGTAGATGTACAAAAGCGATTTCAATTGCGGACATTATCGATAAACATCGGGCGACATTTTCATCAAGGCAGTTTCCCCGTCAATGCCATTCCCCCTGATCATTAACGCAAGGTGTGTGACATGAATGCCCGCACCTTCCTGTTGCTGCAGGGCCCCGCCTCCCCCTTTCTCAAATATCTCGCCGACGAGCTTGAGAAGAATGGAGCAAGTGTCCGCAAGATTGGCCTTTGCCTAGGCGATGTGTTCTTTTGGTGGCCAAGGAGAACTGATTTCTACCGCGGGACGCGGGAGAACTGGCCCCTGTACCTGAAAACCTACATCGAGAGGCATGGCGTCACGGATCTTGTGATGCTGGGTGACGGGCGTCCGGTGCATGCGGCGGCGGCCGATCTCGGTATCGCACTCGGGATCAAGGTTCACATCCTGGAGCACGGATATCTGCGGCCAGACTGGCTGACAATCGAGCCCGACGGCATGTCGCTGCACTCGCGTTTTCCCCAGGAACCGGAGAAGATCGAGGCGCTCGCGGCGGGACAACCACCTGCCGCGAACAACAGGTTATTTGGCTCGAGTTTCCTCACCTACGCAGTTTATGACCTTGTTTACCATGTTCCGAATGTTCTGCTCGGATGGCTCGTCCATCCACACTATCGCACCCATGGAGCGGTCCATCCGGTGGTGGAATACAGCGGCTGGATCTGGAAGGCGCTGACGCGCGGCAGGCGGCAACGGCGGGCGCAACTCGCCATCGACCAGTGCCTTCACTCTCATAGTGACCGCCCTTCCCGCTTCTTCCTGTTTCCGCTGCAATTGCCGGGGGACTACCAGATCCGTAACCATTCACCGGGCGGTGACCTGTTCAAGATCGTGGACGTGGCCATCGCATCCTTCGCGCGTCACGCGTCGTCGAATACCAGGCTGTTGTTCAAGGTGCATCCGATCGACAACGGCCTGTCTCGCTGGCCGCAGCGGATCGCCAGGGCTGCAGCACAATATAATGTAGCGGATCGCGTCTTCCTGGCTGACGGCGGTGACACGGACACGCTGATTGAAAAGTCGGTCGGCGTGGTGACGGTGAACTCTACCGTGGGACTGACCGCCCTGATCCTCGGTCGTCCGGTGATTGCGCTTGGCGGGGCCGTTTATGACGTGCCGGGCCTGACCTCGCAGCAGACCCTTGGCGCCTTCTGGCAGGCTCCGACCGAACCCGATCCCGAACTGCTGGACAAGTTCCTGCGGGCATTGGCGGCGACGACCCAGGTGCGCGGCGGCTTTATTGGTCGTGACGCCATCGAGACCGGGGCACGCAACGTTGCCGAACGGCTGCTGGACCCTGATGACCGGCTTCCGCTGGCTTTCCGCAAGCCGCGCGGCAGCCCTCAGTTCCGATACGAGCGAGAGCTCTTCCTCAAGAACTGACCGCCGCATTTTCCTGCAACTGGCTTCACCACAAACAAAAAGGCCCCGCTGTTTCCAGCGAGGCCTTTTCTCAATTCAGACGTTGAAGATTATTCAACGATGGCAGCGACGATGCCGGCGCCGACGGTACGGCCGCCTTCGCGGATAGCGAAGCGCAGCTTTTCTTCCATCGCGATCGGAACGATCAGTTCGACGTCAACGGTGACGTTGTCGCCAGGCATAACCATTTCCGTG
>NZ_JALPRY010000037.1:0-21556 GCF_023223505.1 Neorhizobium turbinariae | reverse complement strand
AAGATTCAAACGGCACTATTGGGGAGTATTGCTCCGGTACCGACAATCGTACTCGCGGTACCAACCCTTTAGGGCATTCTTTGTTGGATAACCCAAATGCCGAATGGTCGCGTTAAGCCGCTTGCCAAGCCGGATATAGAGCTCAACCGCTCGAAGTCTGTCTGCGTAGGAATACACGAACTACCTCCCTGGTGGTCCAAGTTTTCGTCCGCACCCCCTTATGCGCCTAACCGTTTCAGTTCTGCGCGAAAACCAACAACCTCTCCTTTACACGGCCAATGCGGGCTTCAGGTGTTGCTCGCAGAATACCTTGAAGCTGGTGTGGCCGGTCGTTTCAGGTGTGCGGGCAGCGGTGTTATCGATACCTTCTTCCTTGGACCGGTACATATCGACATAGCCCTGAGCAACAGATTCGCTTGTGCCTCGGGCGAGGAACTGCTGCTTGAACTGGTCATAGGAAATCTGCTGGTAACGAACAGGTTGGCCAGTAGCCTCGGAAATGATCGCCGCCTGGTCGTCGAACGACAGATCTTGGGGGCCCAACACCGGAACCTCCTGCTGGCCGCTCCAGGCACGATCAGAGAACAGGCGGGCGGCCGCCGCAGCCATGTCCCGCGTTGCCGTGAACGGCAGCTTCCGATCGGAAGCGATCGGCCCGAAGAACATACCCTTGTCCTTCATGACACCGACCTGACGGGCTGTGTTTTCCATGAACAAGGGCATGGCCAGTGCGCGGAATGCTGCGCCGGTCTCCATCAAAAGGTCGTCCATGTGGATCGAGGCAGTAACCTTCCCTGCTCGATCCTGCCAGTCCGTTCCCCGGCCGATCGCGGTGATCGACAGGACGCGCGGGACAGAATGGCGGCGGAGCGCCTCAGCCGCGGGCTTGGTGAAGGAGAGATAGGCATCATCCAGGGACTTCGATCATGCGGGTGGCGTCAGCCAGAATACAGCATCGGCACCTTCGAAAGCGCGATCGACAACGGAGGCGTCACCGTGGGAAATTCTCGATCGCACGGCTTCACAACCTTGGCTCGCAGCTCCTGACCTACATCCGTTCCAACCGCAGTGCGGTCATAAACTATGGAAAGCGCTACCAGGCCGGGCCTCGCGTCGCTACGACCCTTGCCCAGTCGGCGGCAAATTCGCTGGTCGGAAAGCGAATGGTCAAACGGCGCGCACATGCTCATGCAGGTCCGGACGGCGAACTTCGCGATCGCTTGAGGGCACGGTTCCGAGAGCCAGAACTGAACGTGCCTTCGATGTTCAGTCCCAAGCCACCCCTCCTGGGTGTCGCGTGACTCCAGAGAAGTTGCCGGTCTTACCGACGAGATACATAAAGAATGGATGCGCAATCTGGCTGCCACACACCAGGTTTGTCGATAGAACGACTGGAAGCCACTTGTAACCGCATGAACACGACCTTCCAGAGGCAGGTGTGGAGGATTACTGCCCGCTAATCGCAGATCTCACATTGCCGGATCCTGACGATCGACATGGACAAGTAGCAGCCATCGCAGGGAAAGCCTCGGTGATCGTCACATGGAATCTCAAGGATTTTCCCGCGAAAACCCTCCTCGCTTCTGGTGTGACCGGCAAGTCGCCAGATGATTTCCTCATCGATCTCCATGCGGCGTTCCCTGAAGCGCCAGTCTCCTGTATCAGGAGTGGTGATCAGTTCCCCCGCGTCCTATCGGCCAAGAATTAGCGAGAGCCGGCCCGTTGAAGCGCTCGAGGAACAGTCGGTTAGCGTGGACGTTCAGTCAAATCTTTGATCTGTCGGAGCGACAATGCCTTCTTTGCCAATTTCTGGAACGCCAGACCTCGAACCCCGCAAGGGTAGTCCGAGCCCTCGACTGCCCGAGGAGGAATTCAAGCGGCGTTTCCTCAACCAGTTCCAGGATCCTGCCTATGAGCCGCTTTCTGCCGAACTTGCCAAAATCACCGAGGCGGCCTGGAACGCCTATGAGAACTCCAGGAAGAGTCCGAAGACGCGCAAGGCCGGTCCCGAATTCACAGACCCCGACTACGATCTGGCCATCGACTGGTTGGCTGCCCGTGAGGCCATCCAGGAAGCGCAGCGTCGGCATGAAGATCCTAACGGGCCGATCCGCTTTCTGCTGATCAACGGATCATCACGCAGCGAACATACCTGTCCAGGCGAGCTTTCGAAAAGCTTCCGGATGGTGGAAGCCGCCCGGGACGTTCTCGAGCAGGAGCCGCGGGTCAGCGTGGAAGTGCTCGATCTCAGCCGATTGGCCTCCGAATACGGCCGGCAGATCCATCCCTGCAAAGCCTGCTTTTCGACCGCTGCTGCTCTCTGCCATTGGCCCTGCTCGTGTTATCCAAACTATTCGCTCGGCCAGGTCCACGACTGGATGAACGACATCTATCCGCTCTGGATCGAGGCGCACGGTATCATGATCGTCACGCCGGTAAACTGGTACCAGACGTCCTCGCCATTGAAGCTGATGATCGACCGCCTCGTCTGCGCCGATGGGGGCAACCCCGACCCAACCTCCACCCACGGCAAACATGCATGCGAGGCAAAGGAGCTGGAGATGAAGGGCTGGGACTATCCACGACATCTGGAAGGCCGGCTGTTCTCGGTAATCGTCCACGGCGATACGGAGGGGGCGGAAAACGTACGCCGATCGGTTTCCGACTGGTTGAAGTCGATGGACCTCGAACCCGCCGGGACGCTGGCCGAGGTGGATCGCTACATCGGCTATTGGGAACCCTACGCGACAAGCCACACGGCATATGATAGGGATCAGGCTGTTCAGGAGGAAGTGCGAAATGCAGCTCGGACGCTGTACCAGGCAGCCGTCGCCAGGCGGCAGGGCCAGCGGATTTCAGCGGGCTTCAGCCTGAAGCAGCCCCGACAGAAGTAAAACGTCGGCCGAGCCGCTTAGAAGCGAAAAGCTAAATAAGCGCTTAGGAAAAAGAGCATTAGAAGGAGTTGCCGTCTATTAGAACGAAGAGGTCGTGCCGGCTTCCTCGGCCGCAGCCAGTGAATTTTGCAAAGAGTGTGTCGGACTGGCGCCGGCCGATCCAAGCGGAGAAAAGTCGGTTCTATAACCGTTGAAATCAGAGACGTAGCGTTTTCGTAGATCTTTTCCCCAAGCCCCCGAACCGATATTAACTCGGCCTGAGTCGCTATTCCGCCGCGGCGGCGAGGGCGCCCATGTCATTTAAGGCCGACGGGCAAGATGCTACCACATTGACGTCCAGACATTCTTCGCGTCGTACTCATTGCTTGCTGATGCACTTTCCTTCTTTGCAAGTAGAGGATTGTGCCATCCTTTCGTAATGAGGTAGTTCCTTCTGCCCCTGCTTTGCTACTCCTTCGTTGCTACTCTCGGCCGCCATCTTTGCGTAGCGATATGCCTGCTGCACATCCGTCTCGGTGCCTATTCCAAGCCAAAGTCGAGAGGCGACCACTAAATAGGCGAGGTCCATTCCCCCGTCAGCTGCCAATTTGTACCACTTGAAAGCTTCTTTCTCGTCCTGCGGTACGCCCGTTCCGTTCGAATAAAAGTAGCCGAGCACGAATTGTGACCCTCCATGCCCTCGCTCAGCAGCTTTTCTGTGCCAAACAGCCGACTGAGCGGGATCTTTATCTTCCAGTGAACGTGCAATGGACCATTCCGCTTCGAGATGCCCCAGATTTGCCGCGCGGAGCATCCAGTCGAAGCCGAGCTTTTCATCCTTCAGGACCCCCCAACCGTTCAGATACCCCATAGCTACCGCGAATTCGGACTCGGGCCGTCCTTGTCCTGTGGCTAGACCATAGTAGTACATGGCACGAGCGAAATCCTTGGGCACTCCGTTACCAAGCCTGAGGACATGGCCTGCACGAATTTGGGCATCAATCAGGCCGGCATCGGCTGCTTTGAACATCAGCTCGGCCCCCTTGGCAAGATCTTTGGGCACGCCCTCCCCTAGCTGGTGTCGCAAGGCCAGCACGTAATTCTGGCGGCGCTCCACGTCCTGACTCAGCTGGCGAAATTTCTCCTTGGGAGACATGATACCCGGCGGCAGTCCCCGTTCCTTGCGTAGGGTTTGGTAGCCGTCACAAACCGCTGTCTCGTTCAGCTTCTCCGCGTGGGCGGATGCACCCCGAAACTCTCGCAAGTAATTGATCCAGTCGTCGCACGATTTCGCGGAGATGAGGATCCCGCTGAAGCTCATATAGGACGAAATCACCTCCTGCTGCGCGGCATAGGCCCCAAGCATACAGTCGATCATCGCGAACTTGTAGCCGGTCAAAGCTTGTTCACAGTGGTCAGCCACCCGGGCCGCCTTCTGTTTTGGGTCACCGGGGCGATCAAACTCTTGCACCCTGAGGCAGTCGCGCCTCTCATCGGCGTTACTAACCTGCCGACAAATAGCCTGTCGGCGCTGCAGGTAGGCTTTCGGCTCCGGCGACGGCTCATCAATACGCCAGACGGAAACTTCCGTCTCGCCGAGCTTGAATTTCGTTTCAACAGAATTGGCGGTGTGAGGCGAGAGTGAAAGCAACGCCGCAAAAAGAAAAAGACGCGGAAACATGTGAAACCTCCAGCCTCCCAGTCAAACCGCCAATCGGCGGCCACGCAAGTTGAACTGTTGAGGGATGCATCCCACCCTTCAGTAGACTTGTTTCTCCGAAAGGATAGGCAGTTGCTCGCAGCGATTTGCTTTTATCTGAGGATGACTGCGGTTGTTCTAGTTGGAGGCTTCTGTATTGAGACCGATGGTATGGAACGCGGTACTGTTTCACGGGGGGCGACTTCTGCTTTCCTGCATTATTGCGATCGTCGCTCAAGGGCTGTGGTCCGGACTAGCCCATGCCGCAGTTGTCCGGGACTATGCGGGGAAATGGAGTGGCCAGGTCCATTGCCGAGGACAAGTGGCGAGCATCTTCCTTGAGGTGAAGGCCGATGGTCGCGGTCTCTTGAAGTTCGAGTACCCGCAAGGTGGCCTTGCCGGCGAATTTACCGTGATCACCACGGTCCGGTCGAATCACGGCGTCATCTTCAATGCCGGCAGGTGGATCAAGCGGCCGCCTAACGCGGCAAGCTTCACCCTCACGGGAAAACTCTCTGCCAACGGGAAAATGGTTGTTGGATCTGCCAACCGCCCTTGCGGCGAGTTTGATATCGCTCGAACCGATCCCCCTCCTAAGCCAGATCAACCGCCCAAAGTCGCAGAGAAAGCCCCTTCAAACGTTGCCACCTCCCCTGGGTCGCAAGGCTCGGTCTCAGTCGAGGGTGAGGTCTCGGCCTCCGATAGCGGGAATTCACTCAGGAGCAAGTTTGCGGCGGCGGCAAAAGCTTCGCAATCATCTCCTGAAACCGAGGGGAACACGGGTCAAAATAGCAGTAACGGCAGCGCTGGCGGCCTGATCCTTGCAGGCTTCTGGCAGGGCAACATCAACTGCGGTGCCAATGGAAACAAGAAGCTCTCGATACGCCTCACGCCCAGGGGCGCTGGTGCAACAGGCGAAATGATGATTTGGAAGGAAGAGGTGGGCGGCAGGCCAGCGTACCACTCTTCGTTTAGCCTCACTCAACTTAGAGCGGCAGATAGAGCTCAAGTCCAGGCCTCCGAAATCAAGGTCTTGAAGGACGACCTGCCACATGTCGAGACCTTCAAGACATTAAAACTTTCGATCGATCGTTGGCCAGAGACAACGTTGCCTTTTCCGGGCAGCATCAACGTCATGACCGGCCCAAACTGGGGCTGCTCAACATATGCATCGGTAAGCCTCTCCCACCCCGAAACATTGCAAATGGCTCTTGAGGAGCCGTTGAGGAACATGGCCGAGGTGCAAAAGACGGTGGCCGTCCCGGAGGGCGTTGCGACCTTTCGAGCCTGTAACGCTTCAACAACCGACGCATTTGCCGGCTGCCTGATCGAGGTATTCCGGACCGGCCTTCCAAGCGATTCCAGCCTGGCGACGAGCTTCGTGTATCATGTGGCAGAAACCTTGGTCCGTCCAAACCAGGTCCAGACGTGTGATGCTCAGCGCAAGCGGATCAAGAGCGATCTGGAAGTATTGCGCGGGCGCGGACTAAAGATCTTGTGGCAACCGGAGACCTGCCGGGCTGTTGCCGACCTTTATAGCGCGGTCGCCAATGGCGCTCCTTACTACGCAACCTGTTCCTCCGGAACGGAAACCGCTGCTGTCGCAGCATGCGCGCGTAAGATTCTCGATCACAAGATGCAGGCGACGATGGCCGCCTCGCTTTACGCAAAACTGGTGCAAGGATTGCCTGAGCCCACACACCGGACCGGCGGTTTAGGTAATCTTCTCGTCTACCAGCTTGGAGAGACGGCAAGGCAAGGCGGAAGCGGCACGGTGTCGAGCCGCTCATCGGAAATTTCGAATGAGCTATACGCTTGCAAAGCTAACTCTGAACACAAGGTATCGCCAGGCAAATTTGCCGAGGTGCTTAACGCCGCCAGGACCGGCATGGAGGAGCCATCTAACGCGCAATCGGCTTTGCCGCCGCTCTCTTGCGCCTCTTTCGGAGAAATGCTTGCAGCCACTGGCCTGATAACAGCGGGAGAAACGGAAGGTGTCGTCGGTTTCGACAAGTGCGGGCCTGATCGGCGCAATCGGCCGCCCCTGCGGACAGAGGTGCAGAAGAGCACCGCCTATCAGGTAACGGCGAAGATGTGTAACTCCGACCTCGTCTACTTCCTTCATGGGGAGCTTGGCAACATGGTGAGCGAGTTCGAATATCGGGACGCCACTTGTGTCCACGGGGCCTTCTCGTTTCCGCTGACGAAGTTCGGCTTCGACTTCGTGGCGAAAGAGTGCACGGCGGACGATGGTAAAGCCTCGTGCGAGGGGGAAGTTGTCATCTACTGCGATTCCACGAGCCGCGAGAAATTTTGGCAAGGACTAACCTGTGGCAATGCAGAATCCGTCTCGCTGCAGACCACGGCTTCCTACGCATATGACCAGTCGGCCTGCGAGTGGAAGCCTGTAGCTCAGGATGTTCGGAAGAACGAACGCAGGATCAACAGGTAGTTGCGTCCGCTGATGGCATTTGCACTGAATTCCGGAAAAGGAGTGAACCAAGGCTTTCGGGAGGCTCTAAAGCTTGTCTCGACGACCAGGAGGAAGGCGCACAGACGAAGTGACACTGACCTGCCACTGAGAATTTCCTCCAGATTGGATTAGAGTTCGGCCATCGAGGACGGACTTATGAAGAAGCAGAGATTTACGGAAGAGCAGATTATTGGGGTGCTGAAGGAGCAGGAGGCGGGCGTTAAGGTCGCTGATCTTTGCCGCAAGCACGGGATTCCGAGGCGACCTTTTACATCTATGGACTGTTCCCCCGTTGCAAGCTTGATGTTGAAGCGGTCTGACACTGGTCGATTGCAAACATCTATACGGCGTCATCATTTCCGAAGCGCCCAAATGGGGTATCCGCACACATACGCCTCAACAAATGGGAGACCTTGTCGGCCATTATAAAAGACAGGTTCTGTATGTGCCGGTCCGACCGTTCATTCCATTTCAAGCTTCAGCCTGCAATTCGCATGCCTGCCCTCAGGGATTGGCTTGGTACTCGCCACCGTGCTGAAGCAAGGCCCAAATCACCCTTGCGTTCTTGTTGGCGACGGCAACCGCTGCGCGGTTGTAACCACGCCTTTCCCTAAGCTCATTGACCCATCGGCTGGCAGGGTCGGATTTCCGTTGTGCTGTTCGCACCACTGACCTCCCGCCATGGACCAGAAGCGTACGCAGATGCTGACTGCCTCGCTTGCTGATTCCAAGCAGCACGCGGCGATCGCCGCTGGAATGTTGTCGCGGCACAAGGCCCATCCATGCAGACAGGTGCCGGCCATTCTTGAAGTCGGCTCCATCACCAACAGCGGCAACGACTGCCGTTGCAGTCTTTGGGCCGACACCACGTATCTTGGCGATCCGCTGGCAAACGTCGCTCTCGCGGAAGACGGCTTCGATCTGCTTATCGAAGTATCTGATCTTTTCGTTGAGTTGCAGAAGGAAGGCATGCAGGGTGCCGATGATATCGCGTGTCAGCTCGGTGATATCGATCATTGGATTGTTGAGATCTCCGGTATCGTTCGCTGGGCGATCGATGCCGACTTTGCGATCGCTACACCGCGCTCGAGGAGCAGGCCCCGCATCTGCGAGATTAGGGCGACACGATGATTGACCAACCTCTGCCTGGCGCGGTGGAGGCCCTGGATGTCCTGCTGGATGATAGATTTCTTCGGCACGAAGCGCATATGCGGCTGTTGAACGGCAATGCAGATGGCCTGGGCATCGTTGCCGTCATTCTTCTGGCCCTTCACGAAGGGCTTCACATACTGAGGAGCGATGATCTTGACCCTGTGACCCTGGGCCTCAAAATGCCGCTGCCAGTGAAAGGCACCCGTGCAAGCTTCGATCCCGATCAGGCATGGTGGAATAGCCTCGGTCACCTGCAGCAGCTGATCGCGCATCACGCGTCGTCTCAGGACAACCTGACCATCGGCGTCTACGCCATGAAGCTGGAACACATTCTTGGCGATATCAATTCCCAGAACCGCAACATCTGCCATGACAACCTCCTTTGTTGGCGCGACCAGTGTGACTGCGGGTTGGGGGAACAGTCCATCCCATTAACTGGAAAGCCAAATACGGCGGCATGGAGGTATCTGAGGCCAAGCGTCTCAAGGCCCTGGAGGACGAGAATGCCAAGCTGAAGAAACTGCTCGCCGAACAGATGCTGGACACAGCCGCACTCCGCGAGCTTCTTTCAAAAAAATGGTAGGGCCTGCCGCCAAGCGTGACGCTGTCGCGCACCTGAAGGCCATTATGGGCCTTTCGGAACGGCGGGCCTGCCAGATCATATCAGCAGACAGAAAGACGATCCGCTATCGATCCTCTCGACCGCCGGAGGTCGATCTGCGAGCGAAGTTGCGCGATCTGGCAAATGAGCGCCGCCGGTTTGGCTATCGTCGATTGTTCATCTTGCTTCGGCGCGATGGAGAGCCGTCCGGTGTCAATCGCATCTACAGGCTCTATCGCGAGGAAGGTCTTTCCGTACGCAAGCGGAAAGCCAGGCGTCGTGCTGTTGGCACGCGTGCCCCGATCCTCGTCGAAGCAAAGGCCAAAGCCCGCTGGTCTCTGGATTTCGTCCACGATCAGTTCGCCTGCGGCAGACGCTTCCGCATCCTCAATGTGGTCGATGATGTCACACGCGAATGCCTCGCGGCGATCCCGGATACACGATATCTGGTCGCCGTGTCGCGCGGGAGTTGACGACGCTTGTCGAGCGAAGGGGCAAGCCCGGCATGATTGTTTCAGACAACGGGACCGAACTGACCTCGAATGCCATCCTCGCCTGGTCGAAGGATCACAAGGTCGAGTGGCACTACATCGCGCCGGGAAGACCGATGCAAAACGGCTATGTCGAGAGTTTCAACGGCCGCATGCGCGACGAGTTGCTCAACGAGAGCCTGTTCTTCGGTCTTGATCATGCCCGCAGCGCCATTGTTGAGTAGGCCAACGATTATAACAATTTCCGGCCGCACTCATCGCTCGGATACCAAACCCCGGCGGATCATGCCGGGATCATCGCCGCAGCCGGATGAAACTTCAGTGGCAGGTCATAGTGCGTAGACGATCGGCCTGCTGCCGGGCTCTCGCCTCACCTGCATATCGGACGGCCACTAATACCGGTGCATACCGTTTTCATCTCTCCGGTTTCGTGGCGCAGATGGCAAAGCGCTCTTGCACCATGCGTTCTAGCCCTCGCAGGAAAGGCATCCTTCTGGCCTGCGCCCAATGGATATCGATCAGGTTACGATCCACGACAACATTCTCGAAGCCTGCCTGCTTGAGGAGATCGGCGACCGATACGGCCGGCATCTCCTGAGAGAAGTAGACCCGAGAGCGGATGCTCTGGTGACGCGCCATCATCTCGGGGCTCATGTGGCTCGCAGGCTGCTTGCTGGAGATTTTAGCCCAGAGCTTCTGCAGACCCTTGACCCAAGTTTCTCTGCCCATATTGCCATCGACGATCAGCACCTTGCCGCCTGGTTTCAGCACCGAAAACCATTCGCGGAAGGCGGCCGGCGGATCGACCAGGGTCCAAACCAGATGGCGGTTGGTGATGACGTCGTAGCTGTCCTTCGGCTCCATGGTATTCTCAGCATCGCCAATAACAAACTGGATGTCGGAGCGTCGCTTCTTCGCCTTCGCGCGTGCCCGTGACAACATCGCGTCCGACCAGTCCAGGCCAGTCACTTTGAACCCTGCATCGTTCATCAGATGAGAGATCACGGCTGTCCCGCAGGCGATATCGAGCGCCGCGCGACCCTTGCCCTCCCCGAGGTGTTTGCGGATCAGCCGCTGCCAGCCTTTCCGTTCGGCCTCGGAAAAGATTTCATGGCCGACACTCTCGTCGAACGTTGCAGCTCTCTCTGACCAGAAGTCTCTAATTTCATCGCGGATAGAGTAGTTTGACTTGGAAGCATCCATCATCGGCATCCCGGCGAAACATCAGATTGGAAATGCTCTAAAACATAAAACTTGATTAAACAAATCATATTTTATACGCCTGTGATCAGGACGAATGATTGGGGGAAATTTTTCAAATGAGTCTCGCGAAGATGATCGCAGTATCCACCGCCGCATTGGCAACCCTGCTGCCAATCTCGGCATTGGCCGAATCCTTCACCGTCACCGACGTTGTCGGACGCGAAGTCACTTTTGACAGGCCAGTACAGCGCGTCATCCTTGGCGAGGGCCGGATGCTCTACGGCCTCGCCCCTATCGAGAAGGAAGATCCTTTCGCCAAGGTCGTCGGCTGGCGCAACGACCTCAAGAACAACGACGGTGACGGGTACAACGCCTACGTGAAAAAGTTCCCCAAAGCGAAGGACATTCCATTCCTCGGCAACCTGACCGATGGAACGCTACAGACGGAAACCGTCGTTGACCTGAAGCCCGACGTTATGCTTCTCCCCATCGGCAACAAGAAGGCCGCCGATGAGGTGAAACTCGAGGAGATGCTAGACGGCATCGGCGTGAAGATAGTCTATATTGATTTCCGCGAGCACATCCTCGACAACACCGAGCCGAGCCTAAAGATCCTGGGCAAGCTGTTTGGGCATGAAGACCGCGCCGATGCAGTCGCCGCCTACTGGAAGCAGCAGATGGCGCGCGTCACTGACAAGCTGAAGCAAGCCAATCCCAAGAAGCCGAACGTCTTCATGTATCGCGCCGCCGGCCTCGTTGAATGCTGCGGCACCTTTGGACCAGATAATTTCGGCCTGATGGTTGACTGGGCCGGCGGGCACAATCTCGGCTCTGACTTTCTCCCCGGCTATACCGGCTCGATAAATGCTGAACAGGTCGTCGCGTCCAATCCCGACGTCATCGTCGCAACGGGCGCGAACTGGTCGAACACCAAAGACGCGAAGGACTTCGTCAATGTAGGTCCGAACGCCGCGGCTTCGGTAGAGGACAGCCGCGAGGCGCTCAACGCACTGATGAAGAACCCCGCCTTCACCGGCTCGAAGGCCGTCGCAGACGGCCGTGTCCATGCGATCTGGCATCAGTTCTACACCAGCCCCTATCAGTTCGTCGCTGTGCAGCAGATGGCCAAGTGGTTCCACCCCGAGCTCTTCGCCGATCTCGACCCCGACGCCACCTTCGAAAAATTCCACGAGAGGTTCCTGCCCGTCGACTACGATCCAGGATATTGGGTTGACGCTAAGGCAGCAAAGTAAACTCCTATGGCAGAGATTGCCGCAACAACAAGCGAAGCAGAAGCCGGGCAGGCACGTTACCGGGCCCTTACTCGGCGCAAGCTTGTGATACTCGCAACGATGACCGCGGCTCTTTGTCTGTCATTTGCCGTCGATCTGGCTTGGGGACCGGCCCGGTACAGCCTGCCTGAGGTCGTCTGCGCCCTCATTGATCCCGGATCCGTATCGGCGCAGGTTAGAGCAGTTGTCTGGGATATTCGAATGCCGGTCGCCGTTATGGCGATCGTCGTTGGCGCCTCGCTCTCGGTTGCGGGAGCGCAGATGCAGACCATCCTTGCCAATCCTTTGGCAAGCCCCTTCACACTCGGTATTTCCGCCGCCGCAAGCTTTGGCGCGGCGCTCGCGATCGTGACCAGTGTAGCTGTACTTCCCGTTGCCGCCGGTCTCCTCGTACCGGTCAATGCATTCATCATGGCACTGGTCGCGACACTCTTCATCCATTTCATCTCACAAATGCGTGGCGTTACTGTGCAGACCGTGGTGCTGCTCGGCATCGCGCTGGTCTTCACCTTCAATGCAGCTCTCGCCTTCCTGCAATACCTGGCGACGGAACAGGCCCTCTCAGCGGTCGTCTTCTGGACCATGGGTAGCCTCACCAAGGCGACCTGGCCCAAAATCTGGATGACGCTGGCCGTGTTACTGATTTCGCTGCCGCTCTTTGCCCGCAACGCCTGGGCACTAACCGCCATCCGATTAGGGGAGGACAAGGCGGCGAGCTTTGGCGTCGATGTCCGCCGTATACGGCTGGAAACAATGTTGATCATCTCACTTCTCGCTGCGGTGCCGGTAAGCTTCGTTGGCACTATCGGGTTTGTAGGCCTTGTTGGCCCGCATATCGCTCGCATGATCCTCGGGGAGGACCAGCGCTTCTTCCTGCCCGGCTCCATCCTTTCGGGCGCGCTGCTCCTGTCACTCACGTCGATCGTCTCGAAGTCGATCATCCCGGGCGTGGTCTTCCCGAACGGCATCATCACGGCGCTCGTGGGGGTGCCGTTCTTCTTCTCGCTCATTCTCTCCAACAGGAGCCGCTCATGGTAGCGCTTCAACTGCAGTCGCTCGGCGCCTATCATGGCCGCAAGCTCTTCGTCGAGGATGTAACAACACCGATCATGAGATCGGGAGAGGTCGTCGCGGTCATCGGTCCGAACGCCGCCGGCAAATCGACACTCTTCAAGCGCATCACCGGGCTGCTGAAAGGGCCGGGTAACGTAGTGATCGAGGGCGCCGAGGCTAAAAACGCTATCAGCTACATGCCCCAAGACACGTCCGCAAACGCTGTGCTGACCGTCTATGAGTCCGTTCTTCTCGCACGCAAGCAGAGCCAATCCTGGGCCGTCAGCGATCACGATCTGCGTTTCATCGACGACATTATGAAAGCGTTGAACATCACACCGATTGCCTTTCGCGATCTCGGCGCCCTTTCCGGCGGCCAACGACAGCTCGTGTCTATCGCTCAGGCCCTCGTGCGCGAACCCGCGATAATGCTTATGGACGAGCCGACGTCGGCGCTCGATCTGCATCGCCAGGTCGAGGTTCTGGACTTCATGCGGAGGCAGGCGCGCACGCTCGGCATGATCGTGCTCATTGCCATCCACGACCTCAACCAGGCGCTCCGTTTCGCCGACAAGGTCCTGGTGATCCGGAATGGCCGCATGCTGGCCTGCGGCAATCCTCGGGAGGTGGTGACCGCTGACATGCTGCGCGACGTCTACAAGATCCATGCGCGTATCGAACAATGCTCCATGGGCCATGACCACGTGATCGTGGACGGCACCGCGCATTAAGCTCTGATATCACTCTCTTTGCAGTCGATGAGATACGAACCTGTGACCTGCTACCGCAAACGCTAGCGTCTGGCGTCGCTCCAGGTCGGTGATAGCGCTTTGCGAGGTGGTCAGGGTCCTGGATGCACCTTCAGCAGAAACGTTCGAGCAGACTTAAGACCTCCCGGCCAAAGCCCCCTCCACCGCTCTCAGGATGCGTATCTCGTCATAGGGTTTATCGAGTACGTCATCGAACAAGTCAGGATGCGCTCGCCCGATGCTTGCCTGTGCGCCACTCACCAGGATGATGGGAATGGCGGATAGCTCCTCATCAGCCCGCAAGGCCTGCGCGAGTTCCAGCCCAGTCATCAGCGGCATCATGAAATCCGTGATCACGAGGTCCGGACGTTTCTCCTTCACCAGAGAAAGTGCCGCCTGCCCGTGTGGCGCGGCTGCCACCTCGTGGCCAGCCTCCTCAAGCATGACGCTCAAAACATCTGCTACCAGAAACTCATCTTCCGCAATCACGATCATGGCCATGTCAAACGCTCCCGTTTCCTCGACATGACGCGGTCACGTTGGAAGGGGTGTTGCCAGTCCTGTGGCGGCATTGACAACGGGTGGAAGCGGAACATCGATCCTTATGCCCGTGTTCCCGAAGCTGACCTCGTGCATCGCGGGGTCAAAGGCGCTGTCTCTGACCTTCAGGACCGACAGCGCCTTCGTGTAGCGATACTCAGCCTCGATGTGGCGTAGCATGACAAGATTATCGATCAGGCTGGACAGTTCCGATCCTGGTGCCGTCAGCGTCGGTCCGAAAAGGTCGCGGAGTTCCCAGGTGGCTATGGTCGTGACCCCCAGTGCTCGCAGTTCATTGGTCAGAGCGGAGAAGAATTCGGTCATCCGCGGCTGATAGACGGCCGCGCGTTGTAAGCCGCCCAAGCCATCAAGAAAAAGCCTCTTCACCTTGCGCCGTCTGACCGCCTGAAGAAGCTGGTGCCCCAGCTTGTCCAGCAGGTTCTCGGTCATGGGCTCCCAGATGATTTCCAGATCACCTGCGTCAATAGGACCGTCAATGTCCAATCCCAGCGCCCTAGCCTTTGCCCGGAGGCGGGTGGGGGTCTCATAGAACCCAAAATGAAGTGCTGGTTCCTCTCTGCTGGCATTGGCAAGGAAACTAAGGCCGACGGCAGTCTTGCCCGCGCCTGAAGGCCCGAACACCAAGGTCACAGAACTTGCCGGCAGCCCACCGCCCAGCAGTTCATCCAGTCCTTCGACACCTGAAGCTACTGGCGTCAATGATGGCTCATCCTGGGTAGATGGACTTCGAAGTGCCGCTTCAAGGCGAGGGTAGGCGGTGAAACCGGATGATGTGATCTCGAACTGGTGGAGCCCTCCAAGAGCTGGGCTTCCTCTGGACTTCTTTACCTGAAGCCGCCTGACCGAACGTACGCCCGGGACTTCCTCGTGGAGTTCGATGACACCATCAACCATAGTGTGTTCCGGGCTGTCGTCCGCGAACCTGGTGCTGGTTAGGAAGAGCACGCTGCATCCTACGAAGGCGGCCTGGCTCTGAATTTCCGCGACAAAAGTCTTAACATCAAGCGGGGAGTCTGCCCGGTCTCTGGCATTCAGCAGCCCGTCGAAGACCAGCAGTGTCGCGCCTTGCCGGGCAATCTCCTTGCGCACCAGCTCGACAACGGCGGACAGGCCACTATCACGGAGCGTTTGGAAGACGCTCACATAGGATATGGTCACTCCAAGCTGACTGCGGTCGAAGAAATCGAGTGTCCCCAGCACCTGGAAGAGCCGATCATGGGTCTCCGCTAGCAGGGTTATATACAGGACCTTACGTCCTGCCCCCACGTTCGCAAATGCGACTTGATTGGCCAGGATGGTCTTACCCGCTCCTGGCTGCCCCTGAACTATGTACGCAGCGCCCTCGACGAAGCCGCCACCCAATATCTGGTCGAGGCCTTCTACGCCGCTGATGATCCTCGGAAGAGATTGTGTCACTTGGATTTCCCGCCTGTTCCCCGCACTACACTAGGGTGGCGCGCCTGTTTTGCAACCGCCCTTTGCCTAACTTTCGCCCAGCGCCAAATCTGTTTACTGCTTTATCCAATCGACCGGCGAAGAGGGCACAGAGCGGCGCGCTCCCGACATTCTCCTGCAATCGCGCTGCCTGCCTTTCCTCGGAAAGGCCAGGATTTTGTGAACATGGTATTAGGAGTTCAACCGCCCATCATTGTTGCTAGTTGAGCTGTTCGCTGGTGCGCAAAGCCGGCGTGGTACGTGCTGGCTTGGGCTCCTATCTCATAGATTCAGCCGCTGCTCGTGCCAGATCGTTGAGAGCTTTGTGACGTGACGCCGCTTCCAGCAGAGCAGGAACAGTGTCGCTGCCTTCGCGAAAGAGGTTGATGAAGACTGACGCAGCTAACTCGCTTTCCATGCTTTGACGCCTCAGACCGCATTGTGAGCTCCACTGGTCCAGCGCCTCTTCCAGTATGGCCAGTTCTGCGGGACCGAATGTCCTATCGAGGAATTTCTTCATCACGATGTCCTCATCTTCGGCTCCATGTGGCTAAGCGCATTCAAAGCTTCAATGGCTAAGCTGCTGCCAACCCAAGTCGCATGAGCAGCCTCAAAGTCCGAAATGCGGGCGCAAATCAGTCATCGCCTCGCTCTTGAAAGGATTCGGATCAACGACCATGTTGGCTCATCCGCGGAGGTTCTATAACCGGATGGAATCGTTGATTTTAAGCCGCGGCTGACGGTCTGGGAAAAACGTTAGAGTAGACGGCCTTCTTTGGTCAGCCGGATTACCGTTTTCACCCCGAGTTAGATGGATTGAATGTTTCGCCAAAGAAAGCCTAGAACCGCAAGCGTTTTTTCCTTGGGAATACCGGCCAATCTCCGGTTGATGGCGCAAGCGGTCCGGCCTCGACGAACGATCGCAGGTAAGTCGCGAGTCGCCGACCCGCGTCTTCGTGGAAATTGTCCCGCTTAAGACTGTCATTGAAGTCGGCGATCGCTCGGACTGACAGCATTCCAACATCTTGCTCCGCAAAAGCTGTGGCAGCGGCAGCGCTTGCGCTTCCCCGATCAATCGCAATGATCTGCCGCAAAACTTCCCTCGGGTCGAAGACCGAGCTGACGACGCCTCTGATTGAAAGAATCGTGCCGATATGGACATTTGCCCTCTCCTCTCCTCGAAATCTGGCAAGTGAGCGAGCACCAGCGAGAAGAGTTGGGTCGGAAGCCACCAACTCCGGCATGGGCCTGAAGAAATCAACACCTTCGAATCCCGACGTGAGCGTTGAACCGACTACGATGTCGCCGAGCGACTGAGATCCTGGATCCATTCCTGCTGCCAACCCGCAGACAATCACGAAGCGGGGCAACCACGTGGCGATAATGGAGGCGGTTGCGAGTGCCACCCGCACATCGTCGGAATGGCGAAGCACACACAGGACAACACGATAGTCACCTCTTGAACTCCTTATCGATCCGCGGAAGTGGTCCCCGGCGGGCGTCTCGCCGACGAACTGCAACTCATGAAACTCCGAAATCAGACCCGTTGATACGCTATTGCGATCGGCAATAATCACCAAGTCAACGCTTTGCTCAGCAAGCTGTGCTGAAAGATCGAGAACCTGCCGTTCGTTCAGTTTGAGCCTGTGATGAGAGAGTGTGTCCCGAACGAACCGTTCATGAGCCCGTTTCATCGCGCGCAGGCGAATATCGGTGAAATATGTCTCGTTCTTGTCAATCAGGCTATGATGCGTGGGGCAAAGGATAATGAGGTTGTCTTCAACGTGATGCTGGTTCTTCGATCTGAGCGGATCATGGCGTGGACCGTTGGGCTGAGGCGAGTTGATGTGGCAGATCTCAGCAAGAAACACTCCCGAGCTGTCGAGTAATTGGGTCGGACATTTTTCAAACGCACACAGCCCGCCACAGGCCATGAAAACAGACTTCAGCGTTTTGGTACTCGGACTTCCAATTTTATCTGCCATCACAAAGCTTTTGCACCCTATAGGCCTGGTATGCGCCACCGCTTAGTCGGTATCACCATGGTTGCAAAACAGCATAAAATCTACGCATGTAATGCAAGCCCAAATCTTCGAATTCACGTAAATCTCACATGACATACGATTTCAAAACGCTTTCACATCCCGACTTCGAAGATCTCGTTCGCGACTTAATAGGCAGACGTCTCGCCGTGACGTTCGAGGCCTTCTCAGCCGGACCCGACCAGGGCATCGATGGACGGCATTCGAAGGCCGGCAAAACCACGATCCTGCAGGCAAAGCACTACGCGGGCTCACCCTTCTCTACCCTGAAAGCTGCGATGAAGAAGGAGCGGTCCTCCATTGATGCGCTGCATCCCGACAAATATCTGCTTGCAACCTCTATAAGTCTCACGCCCGCCCGCAAGAAGGCTCTTTCGACAACAATCGGCCCCGCGCTAAGGGATGAGCGCGATATCTTTGGCCAATCTGATTTAAACGGCCTGCTACGCGCATTTCCTGACGTCGAGAAAAGTCATATAAAGTTATGGCTTTCCAGCAGTGGCGTCCTTGATCGCGTGCTTCATGCCGCAGCGCACGCTTTTGCAGCGATAACCCGCGCCGAGATCGAGGCCAAGGTTAAGGTCTACGCGCAAAACCCCAGTTTTTCTCAGTCGGCCACGAAACTCGAGGAACAGCACGTCCTGATCATCTCAGGTCCCCCTGGTGTGGGCAAGACAACGCTCGCCGAGATGTTGGCTTACGCCTATCTTGCTGAAGGCTGGGACCTGATCCCGATTATGAACCTGACCGACGGCTTTGCCGCAATTAACGACACCAAGAAGCAAGTTTTTATCTTCGACGATTTCCTGGGACGTATCGCACTCGATCGTCAGGCACTTTCGATGAAAGATTCAGAACTCGCGCGGTTTCTTCGACGGGTCAAGTCGTCACCCAACGCCCGGTTCATTCTCACCACCCGCGCCTACATTTTTGAGGAAGCGCGGCGGGTATCGGAGCATCTCGCGGACCACCGGCTAGATGTCACGAAGTACGTCCTCGATGTCGGAATCTATACGCGTCGTATACGCGCTCGCATACTTTACAATCACCTCTCCGTTGCAGGCACCGATAGCAGTCACATCCGTGCGCTAGTTGAAACAGGCACGATCGAGAAAATCGTCGATCACAAGAATTACAATCCACGCATCATCGAATGGATGACCGACAAGCTGCATTCCCACGGCATCGATGCATCCGAATATCCAACCGAATTTCTAGCTACTCTCAACAACCCGTCTCGGCTTTGGGACATCGCGTTTCGAAACCATATTGATGCGCGCTCAAGACACCTGCTCTATACGTTGTTCTTCTGCCAAGAGTTCGGCGAAGATCTCGCCGAGGTCCGCGTCTCCTTCGAGGCTCTCCACGCATACCTCTGCCAAAAATACGGGCAAACGCGCGATCCTAAGGACTTCGAGGAGTCCGTAAAAATCCTTGAAGGGAGCTTTATCAACATCCGCGGCACGAAAATATCCTATGTTAACCCGTCATTTCGAGACTACATGGCGGGCTATCTGCAGGATGGCGCGATGCTGCGAGACTTCGTAGCGCCCGCTGCCCGCTTCGGATGGGCCAACGCGATCTGGCGGTTTGCCGCGAGAAGTCGCGATCCGGGAACGACAGACCCTGAACTTGCAAAGGCATTCATTCCGATAGTGCCCATATTGAGCGGCACGTCCATCGAAAAAGACGCATGGTTTGGAGCCGTTGGATCTGGCAGCGAACGGCTTGAATTTCTGCTTCAGCTCTGGACCCACAGCCAGTCAGATGTATTTGCAGAGGCTGCTTTCGCCATTGCAGAAAATCCCACTGTCAGCTGGAAGGCCTGGCGGGACGGAACGAATTTGATTGAGCTGACAGCCAACTTAAGGGACGGCGGATATTATGACAATTTCCCTAACCCCGAACGCCTCGCGCGCCGACTGGAGTCCCGTGTCGCGGAAATGCTGCGGTCCGGCGTCGATACCGATGATCTGGAACTAATGTCCGATGCTGTCGAGGAAGCCAAGCAGCTCCTGAGCCCTGAACTCATTCACGCCACCCAAACGGCAATCGAAACAGAAATCGAGCTCGCCGGCCAGCGCGCCGCCGATACCGATTCTGAATCCACCTTGGAAGAACGCATAAGCAGTCTTTCGAAGCTGGCGCCTCGTGCAGATATACCCTCAGACAGACTCGACTGGTCAATCGCCGCAATTACCGAAAGAATCCAGGCGATAAGGGAGGAGACTGAAAAGGAGGATGGTCCAGACTTCACCCCGCCCAAACCGGAGGTCGATGTTTTCGACGACGCGCAGCTGCGCGACCTGTTTGCGTTATTGCTCACAGATTAAAGCAGGCTGCGACACCGACCTTGCAAGTTGTCGCTGTCATGCAGCGATGGCGCGATCCTCAGAATAGGCAAAAACCCTAGGCGTCGCGACTGCCGTGCCCTCAAAATTGCGACTGATTTCAATGGAGATCAGCGTATCGCCGGGGAAGGCCGGGCTCAGTTCCAAGGTAAGGTAGTCAAATAGCGCCCGCTCGTGCACAGCGACCACCAGCTGCTTGCCCAAACCCTTGGAGAGAGTCCTTAGGAGGGCCGCAAATTGCGCGATGTGAACGTCGTCCATCGACTGGACCGGATCGTCCAAGACAAGCCACGGCATGCGGGCTGGAACCGAAAGATGCAGGGCTAGGAATAGTGTCAGCGCTGCCGTATTAAGATTGCCCTGGCTGAGCATTGCACCGGGCGAACCGGACACTTTGCCCGATCGATGGATTGTTTCAAGGACGGCCTCGACACTTCCCTTTTCTGATTGCGGAAGCCTGAAGCTGGGGACAAACTGTTCGGAAGGCGCAAGGCGGACGAACAGATCCCGCCAGACCTTGTTCAAGGTATTGTTGAACACCGACGTGACAATCTTCGAGCGCGCTCTATCGGCGGCCTCTGCCAAATCCTTCGCATGTTCGCGAACAAGGTCCACACCTGCGACAGCATCCTCCAACTCTTTGGATCGTGCCAGCAGCTCTTTCCGTGCGGCTTCGAGTTCCTGAACGAGCTGGATATCATTCTCGAGCAGGCCCAATTCTGAAGTGGCCCGAACACGTGTCGATATCAACGCCTCCGCGGCGCTGATTTGCTGATCAATCGTTTCGATCGTCTGCGCCAGCGCGTCTTGCGGATTGGCAAATGCGCTAACCCTCTGTCCGCCGGCTTCAAAAACCAGGCGGTCAATCTCAGGCAGGATCGACGTGGACGTGTCGTCCTGGCGTCGTGACAACGCAGCAACGCTCTGCGCAGCCGAAGCTTCACGGGTCAGGCGGGTCCCGTCGCTGGCAGCACCCGACAGCACCCCGAGCCGCTGTCCATAACCTTCCATGTTGCCGGCACGATTAGTAAGCTCCGCGCGCTCCTCGGGCGAAAGCACCGACCGCTCTACTCCAAGCTTTTCGCGCCTAGCCTGGTCAAGTCTGGTTGTCTCTTCGGCCCGCTCTGTGGCAAGAGACTGAAGGCGGCCGGCCTCGGTTGTCAAAGTGCCTATCTTGGTCGCGATATGAGCCGAAAGCGGACCACTTTGATGTTCGCTGTAGTCACGATCGCAAACCGGGCAGATCTCACCTGCAACATGCGGCGCTATCCCGGCTAGTGCGTTTGCAAGTGTTCGCACGTCCTGCGCGCTTGCCTGGAGAAGACGATCAAGCTCCCCAACTCTGTCGTTTGACCGCTGTATCGTGGCTTCGGCTTTCGCAAGCGTGACAGACGCTTCATCACCTGCCGCCAACAATGATCGGCAACGCTTTGCCTCGTCGACCACCCGTTGCAAGGCCGCTTTATGCAGAGCCTCTGGATCTGCATCGAATGATGGGAGGTCCGGAAAGAATGGCCTTATTTCGTCGAGTAATGTCTGTGTTGATTTGCACTGAGAGCTGACCCGGGATTGCGGGAAATTA
>NZ_JALPRY010000036.1:0-22122 GCF_023223505.1 Neorhizobium turbinariae | reverse complement strand
CTTCTCGGCGCAAATCCCGGGTCAGCTCTCAGTGCAAATCAACAGTCCGCCCCTACGGTCGGTGTCGCTTCTTCAAAGCTGGCACCGCCGGATCCTCCCCCGGTTGTCTGAATCTGATCTAACAACCGTCGGAGAATATAGACCGCTTGAGCCGGGGTTCGCGGCACACCTGCCTCGGGCGCTGTCGTTTATATGGATGATGGAACCTGCGGGGAAGGCCAAGCAGAAAAGCTTGTCGGCTGCGACGAGTCGTGAGGTATCAGCAGAAGGTGAATCTGCGTGAGAACAACTAAATACGGCTTCTGTTGAGCGCCTCAGCCTTTCCGTGGGGAAAAGAGCGCAGCACAAGCCTAGTCAGCGCCCCCACCCTATCGGCTAACGCAGCGATTGTGCCCGCGCTATTGCGCCAGTCCTCGAACAAAGTCGGCCCTCCCGGTAAACGAGAGGGCCGCTAGTTGGTCCGCCGTTTGTTGTGGGGATGTTAGGTGTTTTCCGGGGATACTGAATCCCCCAAATGGGGGAAGCTGCCCAGCAGTTGATGTACGTGGTTGTTGGCGACATTGATGGCAAACCCGGTCTGACGCCGCACCATCCTAGTGGGCCTGAATATGGCCCTCGCGAAATAGCTGCGGCGCGGAACTAATCCACTGGAAGCGTTTTTAGGAAGACCGGATGCCAACCGGTGTAGACTGCCGGATAGCCTCTGTTCGCATATTCCGGCTAACACAGCGGCTTATATCGTCATGAAGCGCAGTATTGCCATGCCTGCGGTCCTTCAATTCAGGCTCCATGCCCACGCACGCGCAGCATGTTTCTATTGCTGCTCGAGCGAAACGCCGCAAAACGAACGCTGCTTCCTTGATTGGGCTGCCGCGGCGGGACGCGGTAAGATCATCGCGATGCGACCGCAAATCTGTCTGGCACAGGAAATTGGCCACACCCTACGCATATTCCGAAATTCCCGTATCGCCTTGGATCGATGTCAGCTTTCAATGCAGAACCTAAACCTTCCCGCAGAAAGCCTTCCACGATCGACTACCTGCCCTAAGTGAGGAGGAGTCGATCTACCTAAGGGCGGCAGGAGCACTTCATGACTTTGGGCCTTCACACGGTTACGTCAGCGGGGCTCTGTGCACCGAATTGGCGTTGGCTGTTGACAGTCGCAACCTTCATAGCCGCGCTTGTGGCGGCTTGGTTGATGTGGGAATTAACTGAAGCAGTTCCGAGCTTCAAACCCGGCGATCCTCGGCTGGAAGGAGGCGATGCTCTCCATGGTGCCGAGGTATTCGCAGCCGGCCAGTGCTCCTCCTGCCATTCAAGCCCCGGCCAAACCGATCGATTGAAGCTAGGCGGTGGCCTGGCGCTGGCATCCCCCTTCGGCACATTTCGGGTGCCGAACGTTTCCCCACACCCGAGTGATGGTATCGGATCCTGGTCGGCGGCGGATCTGGCCAACGCACTAATTGCCGGCGTTTCCCCTGAACAACAGCATTATTATCCGGCGTTCCCCTACCCAAAGTATACGGGAATGACGCTTGGCGACGTCCGCGATCTTTTTGCCTATCTCAAGACGCTCGAACCGGTTGCTGGCCGAGCGCCACCGCACGACCTGCCGCTGCTGTTCCGCATCCGCAGGGGGATCGGCATCTGGAAACTTCTGTTCTTCAGGCAAGGCCATGTCGATGGCGTTCTAACCGGCGATCCCGTACATGACCGCGGCGCCTACCTGGTTGAAACGCTCGGCCACTGTGCCGAATGTCATTCGAGCCGCAACCTGCTTGGCGCCATCAAGCCCTCGACACGTTTTGCTGGCGGTGTCGATCCTGAAGGAAGCGGTTTCGTGCCGAACATCACGCCCACGCGGATCGGCAACTGGACGGAAGCCGATCTCGCCCAGATGCTGAAGACCGGCGAAACACCCAACCACGGGCGGGTCGGGTCGTCCATGGCCGATGTGGTGACCAACATGGCGCAACTACCTCGAAGCGACCGCGATGCGATTGCCCGTTACATCAAATCACTGCCTGCACGACCGACTCCGAAACCCTGATCAGTGCGCATAAAGATATGCCGCCAGATGGCGCGCCTCGCTTTCCGTAACGCCGGTTGCGGGCATGGCCGAGTTGGGCGAGAACCGCTGAGGTAGAACTATCCAGGCCACGAGATTATCTGCCGTATTGTTGGCAACACCGCCGATATAAACCT
The DNA here is from genome assembly GCF_023223505.1 of Neorhizobium turbinariae. Classification (NCBI taxonomy): domain Bacteria; kingdom Pseudomonadati; phylum Pseudomonadota; class Alphaproteobacteria; order Hyphomicrobiales; family Rhizobiaceae; genus Neorhizobium; species Neorhizobium turbinariae. The sequence goes on along the minus strand of NZ_JALPRY010000036.1, from coordinate 19,917 downwards.
GATCCGACAGCCCGACGAGCCGTCCGCCCACTTTGCCGTCGGCGCCGGCGATACCCGGAATGGTGTGGCAGCCGACACAACCGTAACGGCGGAAGATGGGCGGAGCAAGCGATAGGTCGCCGCCCGTCAACGCCTCTGCCACCGCGTCCTGCTTCAGCCTCGCTTTGGCCAAGGTGACGGCAAGCCCCGTAGCGAGGGGGACGCCGATGAGGAGGGTCAGGGCGACGATTTTAGGCCAAACGGATTTCGTCGGCACCGGCCCCTCCCTTGCTGGCGTCTCGAATCCAGATCTTGAGGAACCACAATGCTGCCACGGCATAGATGATGCCGCCGGGGACCCACATGATGATGCCGGCAAGTTGCTGATCCTCCAGCGGCGTCATGCCCCAGTCGAGCGCGTACTGCGTCTGGATCCGATACAGCACCGTCGGCATCAGGGCGATCAGGGCGCCCAGGATGCTGGTGTGAAGCATGGTGACGAATTGATGCCAAGCTGCAACGCCGCGGCTCGCCCGCCAGATGATCGCCCACCAGAACAGGACGGCGGTGCCGAAGAAGCTCAGGTGCTGCAGGCGGTGCATCAGGATGTCCGTCACGGTGGCGTCGAACAGTGGCGGGTAGTGCCAGATCCAGATCGCCAGCCCATGAAGGGAGGTCGCGACTGCGGGCGAAGTCAGAGTTCGCCACAGGGCATGACAAGCAATACTTCCCATTGCAGAACCCGCAGAGCGGCGGACCCGCTCCGGCATCCCCCAGAGCATCATGGCAACTGGCCGTGCCAGAACGAGAAGCGGGGCGGCAACCGCCACAACCAGCTCGTGCTCGATCATGTGGATGGTGAAAAGATGCTCGCCGAGTTCATGGACAGGCGACACCAGCGCCAGGACGAGAACCGCAAGCCCGCTCCAGAAGAACAAGGCTGCGCGCTTAGTCGCCTTTGCAGTGCGTCCCCGCCGCAGCCGCAGCCGGATTACACCGAGGGCGTAGAGGAGCGCCATTGCGAGCAACGGCACGACGATCCAGGGGTCGAAGGTCCAGCCCAGGACATCGTGGCTTTCGCTGCCATGGGCCAAGGCTTGGCTTGCCACGAGAACAAGCAGGAGGCTGGAGATCAATGCAGGCATGGGCTTAACAGCAGTGTGGCGGCACCTTGCAGGAACAAAGCAAGCGCGAAGCTGAGGCCGGAAAAGGTCGCGACATAGGTCATGGCGCGCTGCGGGCGGGAAATAACGTAGCCCTTCTGCTGCCAGGATACTAAGCCCGCGCCCGCGGCAATGGCTGCCGCGGTGAAAGTTAAAAACGCGGTCCAAGGGGTGCCTGAGCTGCAGTCGCGGTAGGGCAGGATCTGGCTAAGTTGGGTGCTTGCCGCCCAGACACCCGGTGAAACGATCAGGCCTCCGTATCGAAACACTGTCCAGGTCATAGTCGTGCCAATCCGTAGATACAGCCGTAGAGGGGAAGCCAGGCGACGACGACAAAGTTCCAGTACATGCAATTATCCTGCACATCGCCGTAGCGGCGGGTGTTGTCGGCGTGGCGCGAAAACATCAGGCAGGCGAGAACCACGGTGTCTACCACATCGGTCAGGATATGGGTCGTGTGCAGCCCAAGGAGCATCCAAACGATCGAGCCGTAGGCATTGTCATCCCAGCGAATGTGGAGCGTAGTGAACTCGAAGGCCCGCAACACGAGCGGAATGATGCCGAGCATCGTCATCACGACCAAGCCGACCTGCACCTTGCGCAGATCCCGACGATGCGCCCATCGCGAGACGAGCACATTCGGCACGACGCTCGCGATGAGCATCAGGGTCAGCCAGGTGCCAGCCCAAAGATCCGGGGGTGGCGCTTCCATCGGCCATGAGGGGGCGAGGCTCATCAGATAGAGGTAGACCGCGATTGCCAAGGCAAAGCCGCTGCCTTCGATCAGCATAAAGGCGCACGTCGCCCACCAGGTGGGGCTGGCGGCTCCCATGCCGTGCATGGGCAAAGCGGAGGCATCAAGAACGATACGATCCTTCATGACTCATCCTCCGGCGAACCCTTGGGCCAGAACCAGCCGATCAGCGTAATCGCGACAGGGATCGACCCCCAGACCACTGCCCATGGCGTGAAGATTGACCAGACCAACATGACCGAGGTGGCCACTGCGGCCCAGAATGGCCAGACTGAATCGGTCGTGGACGATTCCCGTGCCTGCGGCAGCGCTTCAACCACGCTTGTGACCAGCAGTTCTCGCCTGTCCGTTCGCAACCCGGCGACCACGGGGAGTTCATTCTCGCCCGGCGTCAGCGGATCAAGGCTGCTCACGACCGGGATGCGGCGAAAGTTGTAGGGCGGCGGCGGCGACGAAGTGGCCCATTCAAGCGTTGCGGCGCCCCAGGGATTGGAGCCGGCGGGGAGACCGTTTCTCCAGCTGCGGATGGCGTTGACGAAGAAAACAAGGAAGCCGCCCGCGAGGACCAGCGCACTGAGGCTGACGAACAGGTTGAGCGATGTCCAGGGCAGTTCCGGCTGGTAGGTGTAGATGCGCCGCGGCATGCCCCAAAGACCGAGGATGTGCATGGGGAAAAAGGTGAGGTGGAAGCCGCAAAAGATCAGCCAGAAACTCCAGCGGCCGAGCCGCTCGCTCATCATCCGCCCGGTCATCTTGGGAAACCAGTAGTAAACAGCAGCGATTAACGGAAAGACGGCGCCGCCGATCAGCACGTAATGGAAGTGCGCCACCACGAAATAGGTGTCGTGCACCTGAGTATCGAAGGGAACGGACGCGACCATGACCCCGGTCATGCCACCCATAACGAAGGTGACGATGAAACCCAGGATGAAAAGCAGCGGTGTCTTGTAGACCGGCTTGCCCGCCCACAGCGTCGCCAGCCAGCAGAAGATCTGGATGCCGGCGGGGACTGCGATCGACATGCTGGACGCGGTGAAAAAGCTCTCGCCGACCCGCGGCAGGCCCACCGTGAACATATGATGCACCCAGAGCCCGAAGGACAGTACGCCAGTGGTGATGAGCGCCATGACAAGGAGCATGTAGCCGAACAAAGGCCGGCCCACGAATGCCGGCAGGATGGTCGAGACCATGCCGACTGCCGGCAGGAAGATGATGTAGACTTCCGGATGGCCGAAAAACCAGAAGAGATGTTGCCAGAGCAGCGCATCACCGCCTTCCGCCGGATTGTAGAAGTGGGTGCCGACCAGCCGGTCGAGAATCAGAGTCGTGCTGGAGAACATGATCGCCGGCATGGCCATGATGACCAGGAAGGACATCACCAGCATAGCCCAGACCAGCACCGGGATGCGATCGAGCGACATGCCGGGCGCACGCTGCTTGAACACGGTAACAACAATTTCCACAGCCACGGCGAGTGCTGCCACTTCCGTGAAGGTGATCATCTGGGCCCAGAGGTCGGCGCGCTTGCCCGGGGCGTATTGTGGACCGGCGAGCGGCACATAAGCGAACCAGCCAACATCAGGTGCGGTATCGAGCGCAAAAGCCACCCAGATCAGGATGCCGCCAAACAGGAAAATCCAATAGGAAAAGGCGTTGAGCCGGGGAAAGGCGATGTTTCGCGTTCCCACCATCAGCGGAACGAGGTATGCCGCCATAGCCTCCATCACAGGCACAGCAAACAGAAACATCATTGTCGAGCCGTGCATCGTGAAGATCTGGTTGTAGCGGTCCGGGTTGATGAAGCGCGCTTCCGGCTGCGATAGCTGCAGACGCATGGCCATCGCAAGCAGGCCACCAAGAATCAGGAACACGAAGGCCGTCGCTATGTAGCGGCCAGCCACCACTTTATGATCCACCGTGGAGATGGCCCCCCATAAGCCAGGCTTGCTGCTCCACGTTTCCTTGAGCTGCCGCTCCAGTTCGGCATCGGAGATGTCTACGTCCAGCGGTACCCTAGCCCCTTGATCCCGCGTCATCTCAGTTCTTCCATATAAGCCGAGATCTGTCGAAGCTCGTCGCTGGTCAGAGGTACGAGCGGCATGTTGCTGCCGGGTTTCAGCGTTTGTGGGTCAGCAATCCAGGCGGCAAGTGAGCCACGTGTCGTTTCAAGAAGACCGGCACCAATGGTGCGGCGGCTGGCGACATGAGTGAGGTCGGGACCGGACGTGCCGGTCGCCGACGTGCCGCGGATCGTGTGGCAGGCCGCGCATGGCTTGCTCATGAATACCGCCTTCCCGGCGGAAGCTTCAGCCATGGCCGGCTCGACCGCTGGCGCGGCTTGCGCAGCTACCCAGCGCTGATAGGCCGCGCCCTCCTCTACCACGACAACAAAAGCCATATGGCTATGCTGCAGGCCGCAGAATTCGGCACACTGGCCGCGATAGATACCGGGTCGCGTTGCTCTAATGGTGATGATGTTTTTGCGCCCGGGGATCATGTCCAGCTTGCCAGCGAGGCTCGGGATCCACAGCGAATGGATGACATCGAGAGCTTCGAGCTCGAGACGAACGTCCTTGTTTACCGGAATGTGGAGCTCGTTCGCTGTCAGGAAGGGTGGCTCTTGATCAGAGGCCTGATAGGCGAACTGCCACCACCATTGCTGTGCCTTGACCCGCACGGTAAGCGACGCGCCGTTGCTGCTGTTCAGGTCTCGGGTCGTGTAGAAGCTGGCGATGGTGAGACCCGCAACAGTCAATATCGTGGCCGCGATCGCGAGCCGGATCGAGAGCGCCATCTTCCGTTCTGTGTCGCTGTCGCGACGCGGCACCTCCCGTCTACGGGCTAGAGCCCAGAGGAGGAAGCCGACTACCATCAACCAGACCACGGTGCAGACCACGGTGATGAGTATGATCAGGTCCCTCAGCGCGTCGGCGGAATGGCCGTGGGTATTAAGCGCCGACTGGTTGCCGCTGCATCCCGTAAGAAAAACAAGAAGGGAGGCGCTGAACATAACTCTTATCACGGTGTCGGCCCCTGGTCCGGATGCAGTGGCTCGGGTCCCTGGTTGAACAGGAGTGCGGCAGGCGCACGGTTTTCGGCTGGGCGGCCCGTCTTCTCATCATTGCGGGCGGTGGCGGTGACGCTCGCCGTGTAGGCACCGAGCGATTTGATATAACCAGCGAGCTGCCAGATCTCGTCGGTGGTCATCCTGTTCCTGAAGGCCGGCATGCCGTGAGGGCGGCCATCGCGGATGGAGGCTACGATCGACACCATGGATGGGCCATAGAGCCACCAGCCGTCGATGAAAGATGGGCCTTTACCGCCCGTGCCCTCCCCATGGCAGGCGGAACAGCCGAACCAGGAGTACAGCCTTTTGCCCTGGCTCAAATCGAAGGCAGTAGTCTCATAAGGTTTGCCCAGCGCGAAGTAGACTTCCGGTGGCGTACCACTGATGGCGTTGGGCATGAGGCGGAGCTGGTCTAGCGCAGCGGTGAGCGGAGGTGACGCACGGTACTGCCGGGGCTCACGCATCCAGCCGACAGCGGCGGCCAATGCGGTGAGACCGGCTGCTGCTCCCCCAAACCAGATCCTTGCCGACATCTTGTTGCCCATGGCTCCTGCCGACTGCACACGCATTACTTAGTGGATTGGCTCAGTCTGCGACCGAGTGAGGCGGATTGGCAAGAGTTTGTACGATGGCGTCTTTGCTTGCGGATCGTGATGGGCAAGCGGGAAAAGGGGGTTGGTTTCGGGATAATAGGCGGCACAGCAGCCCTTGGGAATGTCATAGGCGACGAGGCGGAAGCCCCTGACCTTTCGTTCCGTCTGCGGGTCGATCGCGGTGGTAAGGTCAACGATGTCACCGGGCGCGAAGCCCATGCTGATGATGTCGTGCTTGTTGACGAACACGACCTGCCGGGTGCCGTTCACGCCGCGGAAGCGGTCGTTATAGCCATAGACCGTGGTGTTGAACTGGTCGTTGGACCGCAGCGTCGAAAGGTTGAGCACATTGCTCCCGGTCGGCGCGTCCTCAAATATCGGGAATAGACGCGGAGGTGTGATGAAGTTCGCCTTCTTGTTGGGAGTAACCCATTTGCGCTCGCGGGCAGGCACCGGGCGGTGGAAGCCCCCGGGCTGCATGAAGCGCTTGTTGAAGTCCCTGAACGTTTCCGGGTAGGTGCGCTCGATTGCGTTGCGGATTTCTGCGTAATTTGCGACCCAGCTATCCCAAGGCACCGTACCCGTGGTGAGAGTTGCCTTCGCCATACCGGCGACGATAGCCGGTTCCGACAGAAGGTGGGGGCTTGCAGGCTTTGCCCGGCCGCGAGAGCCGTGGAACTGGGCAACGGAGCTTTCGATCGATACCTCCTGGGGGCCGCTCGCCTGATGGTCCACCTCCAGACGACCGAGACATGGGAGCAAGTAGGCAATCTTGCCGTGGATGACGTGGCTGCGGTTGAGCTTAGTGGCGATCTGAACGGTCAAGGGGATCTCGCGCCAAGCTTCTTCCATGGCGGCGGTTTCCGGCACTGCGCGCAAAAAATTGCCGCCGAGGCTGATGAAGGCCTTCGTTTCGCCCTTGAGGATGGCCTTACAGGTGTCGACCGTCGTGTGTCCTTCCCAGCGAGGCGCCTCGAAGTGGTAAAGTTCTGACAGCTTGTCGAGGGGAACGAGCTCCGGCTTTTCGGTGATGCCGACTGTGCGCTGGCCCTGGACATTGGAGTGACCGCGCACGGCGCAGATATTGGCACCTGGCTTGCCGATATTGCCGCGCAGAAGCGCGAGGTTGGCGATCATCTCAACATTTTCGACGCCCATAATCTGCTGCGTCAAACCCATGCCGTAGCAGATGAGGACAGCGTCAGACGCGGCATAGGTGCGCGCCGCCTCGATCATCTGACCACTGGTCAGACCGGATACCCGCTCGAGTTCGTCCCAGGAATAGTTACGCGCTGCAGCCGCGAACTCCTCAAACCCGGCCGTATGCTCGGCAATGAAGTCGTGGTCGAGCACATGTTTCTTGTCTGCAGCCGCCATCGAGGCGGCAAAGGCAACAGCTGCAGCATTGGCAGGATCCTTCGGCGCTGCATCGAATCCTGTAACTTTACTCAACGATGAGGCATGCAGCGCATCGTCGGCTTCGATAAGCGCCTTACTGACACCCATAAGGGCAGCAACATCGCCACCGTTTCTCAGCTGGTAATACTCGCTGGAGATCGGCGTTTCCTTTAGCGTCAACATTTCAGTCGGCGCCTGCGGGTTGGTGAACCGTTCAAGACCAGGCTCGCGCAGCAAGTTGAACGTGACGATTTTAACTCCGCGGTCGACGGCATCCTGAAGGTCGTGAAGAAGCCGCGGTGACGATGTGCCGACGTTCTGCGCGATGTAGAAAATGCAATCGCAATTCTGAAAATCAGAGAGTACCGCCGTGCCGACCGTTGCGCCGATGCTTTGAGGCAAGCCGACCGACGAGCTTTCGTGGCACATGTTGGAGGAATCCGGCAGGTTGTTGCTGCCGTAGATGCGGGCGAACAACTGATACATGTATGACGTCTCAAGCGAGGCGCGACCGGAGGTGTAGAACTCGACGTTCTTCGGGTCGAAATGCTTCAGCTCGCGTCCGATTTCGGTGAAGGCGCTCTCCCAGGAGACGGGTATGTACTTATCGCTGGCTTCATCCCAACGCATCGGATGGATCAGCCGTCCCTGCTCCTCCAGATCGTGATCGCGCCAGCCTTCCAGTTCGCCAAGAGTGTGAGACGCAAAGAACGCTTCATCGACGCGGCGACCGGTGATCTCCCAAGCGGTTGCCTTGGCGCCGTTTTCGCAGAACTCTAGGGGGTGGGGCTTGGCCGGTTTGGCCCAGGCACAACTCACGCACATATAGCCTGCAGGTTTGTTCTGCTTGGCCAGCAGAGCAGAACCGGAAACAGGAACCTGTTCCCTAAGGACTATTTCGGTGACCGAGCGTGCTGAACCCCAACCACCTGCGGGCCCGCTATCAAAACCGATCTTGGGTTTGCTTTTTGGTCTTGCCGTCATCGCATCCAGCACCGCTCGGTAGATGCTGCATCCTTTCCTCATCACGAACAGGCAACGAACAAGCTTTGTCTCGAGAAGTTCCTTGGACGTGATGCAGGTCAATCCATGGCTTTTCGCACAGCTATTCGCGCCTGTGTCTCGACACTGGAAGGTGATTGCCGACAGGGACATGCCGATGATGCCTCTCGACTACGCCGAGAACTTCCGCGGGGCTCTTCCCGAACGTTAAGGGCATCAAAAGATAGAAGCGAACCTCAAGCGCCCGCCTCTGAGGGGCACAATGATAACTGACTGAGCTCCGTCGTTGCCCTTTACTAGCCTGCAAAGAGCTGGCTCATTCCCCAACTTGATACTTCCGGGCGTCGGATGCTCGATTGGTCTAACGACCGTAGCGATGGCGGCTCCGAAAATGATGCCGATGAGGAACCGGGAAGTCTGACCTGGCCCAGCTGCGATCCCCGCGGCTGCAGCCAAATGTTGAATAGGATGTTAAATTGTGCACGCTGCGCAGCCTCTCCACAAGCACTCAAACGTCGTGCAGCTGATCAGGTGTGAGTGATCTTCGTAAAGGCGCATGGAGTTGTCCCATCGGTCGGATGTCAGGCCGGAGCGGGAGGCTGCTCCCCTTCATCATGAGGCACATCCTCCGTGAACAGTTCAGGCGGCACTTCGTTGGTGTACCTCTTGTTATGGTCTCGGAAATCAGTCCCTAGCAGACGGGCATACTCCCGTTCAGCAAGACCATAGCTACTCCCGGCAATGTCCTGGAGCTTCTCAAGATTGCGAATGACAACGACGTTGCGCAGGGAGCGGATAGCACCTTTCTCTTCGAGAAGATGGAAGGCATCTGTCACGCTCGGACGCCTGCTGGCCACCATGTAAGCAAGCGCGTCATGCGTACAGCGGAAGCAGTCTCCGTCAATCCTGTCGAAGCCCATCAACAGCCATCGTGCAAGCCGTTCATACGTCCTGCCTCGCACATTGGAGGCTGCCGTTGAGGCCACCTGAAGCTGTTGCGCTCGGACATAGCGTAGAAGAAGGCTACGCAGTTGAGAGTTCTCTTCGACGGCTGCCTTCAGCAACGGTGCATCAAGTCTCCATGCCAAACCCGCCATCTGCGCCCGTATGGCAAAAGGGGAGCGATCATCTCCCAAGACGATAGCTTCCCCGGTCATGCCCTCTCGACCGATCAGACCCAGTTCCACATCCCTCTTCTCATCGATATGAGAGGCGACGGAAGCGAGACTTTCCTCAGGAAAATAGACATGTGCCAACGGCTCGCCGGGATGGGCCAGCATCTGCAGCTTCTTTAGTTCCACCCGTTCCAGATGCGGCTCGATACACGATATGCAGTCCCGACCAATCTTCAGCAGAACGTTCCGATATTCCCGCTCCACCACAGCCCTCTCAAGTTGGCGACGCTCCGCTCCCACATGTAAATACGGGTTAGCTTCAAGTTCAAGCATGTGCAAAGGACTGCCAGCTTTCACAGCCTTGGTGGTCGCCGCGTATGAAAATGAATGAGCTGGATTTCACTATGCCCAGCGATCCGACGTCTTACTAGACGGCACACGGGCGGAGACCGCTGCAAGGTCCATTGGTCCGATCCTCCTAAGGTCGGAAGTCTTACGCCCTATGACAAAAGTCCCTGGTAAGGAACGGGGAAGTTCCAGCCCTGTTGTGTCTGCATCTTCGTATCCGACGAAGCGAAGACGCAACAAGCACGTGGCGGTCGCTGCCGCCCTTCTTGCGGGCACGACTCTTTCCGCATATGCGCAGACAAGCAGCACCGTTGGTACGGGAGGCACCTCGGCAGGCGGTGGCACATCCACCAGCACGGTCGGCACCGGCGGAAGTTCGACCGGCACCTGTCCCACCGGCACCGATTGTGGCTCCGGCTCGGCTTCGACGCTCGGCACGGGTGGCACGTCGGCAGGTGGTGGTGAGTCCAGCAGTTCGGTGGGTACGGGCGGTTCAGCGGCCGGCTCGGGTAGCGGCTCTGGTTCTGCATCGACGTTGGGAACCGGTGGCACCTCCGCGGGTGGTGGCGCGTCCAGCAGTTCAGTCGGAACCGGTGGCTCGGCCGCGGATTCCGGTAGCGGTTCTGGTTCTGCCTCCACGGTCGGCACCGGGGGCACCTCTGCCGGTGGCGGCCAGTCAGCAAGCTCGGTGGGCACCGGCGGAAGCGCGGCCGGGAGCGCGGGTGACGAGAATGGCCAGGGCAAGAAGGCATGTCCTCCGGGTCAGGCGAAGAAGAATGGCGGCTCCTGCTGATCCATTGTTGAAGACGGGCGGCGGTCGAAAGGTCGGCTCCCGTCCCCTTCCCGGGAGGAACTCATTATGAAATCCCAGTCACTTGTCTCGAAAAGCGCCTTGGCGCTGCCCGTCATTCTTATCACCATGGTCGCCGTTGCAGCGCTCGCCGAACAGGTGAAGCTCGATGACGGTACGACCTGCACTATCATCGAAAGCACATCGACGCCCGGAAACGGGACATCCACCTCCGTGACCGCCGGCAGAGGAGGCGTGTCGTCGTCGACTACTGTTGGCGGGCAAACCGCCACCTCAAGCTCAGGTGGGGCCGCAGCGTCATCCTCTGCTTCGTCCGGCAGCGCGGGCGGTCAGGCATTCTCGACGGCCAGCGCCACCCGCCCGGACGGTTCAGTCATCACCCGCCGGTCTGACGGTACCTGCGATATCACCAAGCCTGCCAAGTAAGGAGAAGAAGCATGTTGAAGACAATCACCCTGGTTGGCGCCGTTGCCTTTGCCGCATATTCCTTCAGCCCTGCGGCCGCTCAGGACTGCGACGCAGCCGGCACGGTCGGTTCAGGTGGCAGTGCGGCTGCCGGCGGAACTTCTGCAAGTACGCTCGGAACCGCCGGAACATGCCGCACCGCCAATGGCACGACCTCCTCGATCGCCTCTGGTGGCAGTGCCGCTGCGGGCGATGGTAAGACCATGAGCAAGACCAATGTGGTCGAGAACCCGAACAAGCTGCAGACGCAATCGAAAGCACAGGCGATGGACAAGGGCACCTTCAGCAAGTCGAGGACCAAAACGACGGCGAAGGGCGACAGCCTGAAAAGCACCACGCGCACCATGTCGCATGTGCCTGGCCAGAAGCCGGTAAAGAGCACGACGGACAGCAGCGTCGTCCTACCGCAGCAATAGGAGACGAAGCTCGACCTTTAGGCATACCGAGGCAACCTCGGCGCATGCACTATCGCCAGAATATAGTGACTCCGAAAGAAGGCGCGACCAAGCAGGTGTCAATCCCGCCATCCGCCGTTGTAGGAGCATGACTGACTTGGCTATCAACGGTTTGCTCCAGGCCGGGAATCCACCAGTGATGACGAAGCTATTTCGAAGTCGCAGGTGAAGCCGGCAGGTGCATAGTCTGCTTGAACGCGTCCCCTCGGTTCTACGTCGCTATACCCGGATCAGACGCGAACCAAAGCCTTTGCCCGATGGCATGGTGACCGGAGGCCCGCCTCGCTCTTCCCACCGCAGTTTCAGCGCAGGTTGCTCAGTCTGAGCGTTGTGCCCTAACTTCCACTGTATCAGCACGCGGCCACCGTCGACTGACCATGCTGCCGCAGCATCGTGGTCTTGCCATTGCTTGTTCCAGGGTGCTGGCTGCGCTTCCGGTGCCGGATGTTAACGCGATGATGGTGTTGTTCTGCCGCGACCTGGCACCCACTCAGCGGTGGCGGGATTGATCGCAGCCGAGGGTCGGCTCTCGGGCGGATACCGGCGGAACAGTTTGGGTCCTGGATCATTCCCAAGGCAGCGATACTAGCAAGTCCATAGCATGTAGCCTTGCCCTCAGTAACTCGACATCGCCGGTCGGGGTCTGAACGGGACGAAGCTTTAACCTTGCGGACGAATAGCAATGGCGCTCCACCTCGACGATCAGGATATCCGGCAAGCAGAGCGCTTCAACCAGCTGCTGCGGTACATACCGCGCTACCGCACTGATCGCCGGTACAACGCATGGCTGATTCAAACTCTCCTGCGCGTTTGGGAGCGACTCCCGGGGCGAGCTGCTCTCGATCATAGTTTGCGGATTGAAGAGCGTCACATCGCCGGCACCGAGCGCTCTCTCCGCCTGCGGCTGATCGTACCGCAGGACCAACCGCGCGGTATCTACCTCACCTTCCATGGAGGAGCCTGGGTCATGGGCACTCCACGACTGGATGACTCCATCAACACCCGGATTGCCCGGGAGTGTCGGCTTGTTGTGGCAAGCGTCGACCATCACCTTGCACAAGATGACCGCGTGGACTAGGCTATTGCAGATGCTCGCCACGCCGCAGAGTGGGCAGCAGAAGCCAGTCGAGAATTTGGAGTGGAACACATCATCGTCGGCGGCCAATCGTCAGGGGCACATCTGGCGGCTTGTGCGCTCCTGCATCTGCGTTCATTGCCAGGAATAACACTTTCAGGCGCGGTCCTGTTTTATGGTGCCTATGACATGGCGGGGTCACCTGGTCTCCGGCAGTCATCGTCGAAGACGCTCCTGATCGATGGGAAGGCCGCCTATCGCAACCTGCTGCGATTGACGTCTGGGTTAAACGATGAGGAGCGACGCGCGCCTTGGCTTTCACCCCTTTATGCCGAACTTCACGGACTCCCTCCTGCCCTTCTCATCGCGGGCGAGCTAGACCCCATCTTCGACGACAGCGTCCGCATGGCCGAGCGGTGGAACGAAGCAAACTCCAACGCCGAACTGATCCGCGTTCCGCACGGAGTCCACGGGTTCGACCGCTTGCCGCTTTCGATGGCTGTAAAGGTTCATTCTCATGTGCGCGAGAAGCTGCAGGAATGGTTGGAGGACCGAAAGCCGCTGAGCGGCATTGTCGGCCGCCGCGCCTAAGGTCGCATCGTCGCTAGGGAGCCCGCGCGTTTGTCGCTCGAGTCGCCCGACGGAGTGCTTGCCTCGAAGGGAGCAAAGCGATCGCTCCGACACGGCTCTGCTCGTCCCGCTGCTCTTTCTGCAGACACATGAGAAGCAAGCGCGGATTTGTCTGCGTACGGCAACCGAAGCCGCGATAGATCGTTCCACGGATAACATTCTGGACGATGGTTCGTGGAGCCATGTCAGACACAGCGAAGCTATGCAAACTTTACCGGCAAGTCTAACGGGAGCTACTCATGTTGATAACAATCGAAACTTACCGTTTTGCCGTACGGCTTCGGAAGCCGGCGTCATCATTAGAGGCTTCCAAAATTGTGAAGGCGGCGGACAGCAGCCTGAGTTCTATCAACTGGAAGTGCCATCCAAGTTCTATGCTGTGGTCAAAGACAGGTTCGAATGCGGCGAATGGGAAGAGGTCGTGAGAACACTTGCCCGCGCTTTTTGTAAGGACGATGAACGCTGCGCTGCGTCACTGATCAACAACTGAAGTCGTTGGCCAAGCAGTGTGCGGATCGACAGATGGTTGCGCCATTGCCCTGTTTGCGCAGTGATCAGGAAGAGGCCGCAGAAGCTTGAGCGAGCATCAATGCCGAATACCCCGGATTCTCGAAAACTAACCGATCGTATTGCTCAGGCTGTGCAGGACCTGCCGGACCTAGACGATCCGAGGTTCGCCCTCTCGTTCGACCGGTTTGCCGACCGGCGCGTCGTGATGCTGGGCGAAGCGAGCCACGGCACGGAAGAGTTCTATCGCGCGCGAGCAGCCATTACGCGGCATCTGGTGGAACATCATAGTTGCACGATTGTCGCGGTGGAAGCGGATTGGCCTGATGCCGCGAAGGTTGATCGATATGTCCGGCACGCTAAGTACCCCGGCGATCGGGAGCCGCCTTTTCAGCGCTTCCCGACCTGGATGTGGCGCAATACGGAGATCCGGGCTCTGATTGAGTGGCTGCGCGCCCACAACGCTGGCATTTACACCAAGGATAAGCGCGCTGGTTTCTACGGCCTCGACATATACAACATGTCTGCTTCCATCGGCGCTGTGCTTGAATATCTCGATCGCGTTGATCCGGAAGCCTCTCAAGTCGCTCGTGAGCGCTACGGCTGTCTCACACCTTGGCGGACTAGACCGGAGTCCTACGGCAGAACAGCGCTCGCGCGCGGATATGCTCAATGCGAGGAGGCAGTTGTCCAGCAGTGTCAAGAGCTCCTTCGCAAACGGCTGGAGTACGAGCAAAATGATGATGACGCATTCCTGGATGCCGCACAAAACGCGCGGCTGATCGCATCGGCAGAACGCTACTACCGCATCATGTACTACGGGGGCGCGGATAGCTGGAACCTGCGGGATAGGCACATGTTTCAGACGCTGCAGAACCTAATGGACGCAAAGGGTCCACAGGCCAAGGCAATCGTTTGGGCACACAACAGCCATGTCGGCGATGCGCGATACACCGAGATGGGCAAGCGCCGCGACGAGGTCAATATCGGGCAACTGGCGCGACAGCAGTTTGGCGAAGACGTGGCTCTGATAGGCTTCGGCACCCACACCGGGACCGTAGCGGCCGCACATGACTGGGACGCCGATATGGAAGTGATGCAGGTCAATCCGTCGCTTCCGGGCAGCTATGAGCGCCTGTGTCACGACACTGGCAAAGAACGCTTTCTTCTTGACCTGTCGAGCTTGGACGACGACTTCCGCAATCTTCTTAACGAGCCGAGATTGCAACGGTTCATTGGCGTTATCTATCGTCCCGATACGGAGCGATGGAGCCATTATGCGCAGGTGCAGCTTGCCAAACAGTTCGACGCATACGTGTGGCTAGACAAGACGCGAGCCGTGACGCCCCTAGGTCCCGAACATCATGAGGGCATGCCGGAGACTTATCCCTTCGGTGAGTGATGATCAGCCGCGAGCGTCGGTGGTGCCGGTCCTGTCGGAAACACATTGCGGACGTTGGAGGCTCATAGAGGATTTCAAGGTTATTCCTTGCTCGGCAAAATGCTGCTCAAAACCTGACGTGCCGTTCCCTTCATCACGCCGGCCTCGTGTGGATCACCCTCCCACAGTGCCTGTGTCATCGACTTCATCTGCTTGAAGTTGACGTGAGGCGGCAACGGAGGAACCTCCGGATCCGTCTTCACTTCCAGCACCACAGGACGACCAGCCGAAATTGCTGCTTGCCATGCTTCCCCGACCTGCTTGGGATCATCGACAAAGATCCCGCCAAGGCCAATCAATTCCGCGAACCTGTGATAGGGGACATCCGGAATACGCTGGGAGGCATCAAATTTTGGATCCCCCTGCATGACACGCTGCTCCCATGTCACTTGGTTGAGGTCTTCATTGTTAAAGACACAGATGACGAAGCAGGGATCACTCCAGCGCTTCCAGTATTTCGCCACCGTGATCAATTCGGCCATATTGTTCATTTGCATGGCGCCGTCTCCGACGAGGCCGATGACCGGACGTCCGGGGTGTGCGAATTTGGCTGCGATGGCATAAGGGACCGCTGCGCCCATCGACGCGAGGCCACCGGAGAGCGATGCCATCATGCCTCGGCGCATCTTGATATCGCGCGCAAACCAGTTGGCGCAGGAGCCGGAATCGCTGCTGATGACTACATCGTCGGGAAGACGCGACGACAATTCCCACGCCACAAGCTGTGGGTTGACCGGGTTCGCCTCCGCCTGTGCGCGCTTTTCCAACACCTCCCACCAATTACGCACGTTGTTCTCAATGTCCGCACGCCAGTCTGGCTCCTTCTGCTGCAGCCGGGGTAGAAGCGATCTCAGCGTCTCGGCGGCATCTCCTACAAGATTGACGTCCATCGGATAGCGCAGCGACAGCATCTCCGGCTTGATGTCGATCTGCACTGCCTTTGCCTGCCCTTCTTCAGGAAGGAACTCGGCATAAGGAAAGCCAGATCCGACCATCAGCAAGGTGTCGCATTCCTTCATCAGGTCCGACGAAGGCTGAGTGCCGAGCAGACCAATAGAGCCTGTCACCCAAGGCAGGTCATCCGGAAGAACGGCCTTCCCAAGAAGCGCCTTTGCCACCCCCGCCTGAAGCCGGTCCGCGACCGCCACCACCTCATCAGTGGCTCCAAGCGCTCCCGCTCCAACCAGAAGTGCAACCTTCTTGCCCTGATTCAGGATGTCCGCCGCGGCGTCGAGGTCGGCATCATGAGGCACCGATTTCGGCGCACGATATCCTATTCCTGAATGCAGGGTACCGTGCTCGCGAGCTGGCTCTTCATAAGGCAGTTCCTGAAGATCGTTTGGCAGGATAAGGGCCGTAACCGTCTTATTCCCCAGCGCGATACGAACCGCCCGGTCGACCAGATGCCGCACTTGGGCAGCGGTTGATGCCTGATGGACGAAATCGCCAGCAACGTCCTTGAACAGCGAGGCAAGATCGAGCTCCTGTTGATAATGTCCCCCGAGTGCTGCACGCGCCTGCTGCCCAACGATAGCAAGGACCGGCTGATGGTCGAGCCTTGCATCGTAGAGGCCGGTGACGAGATGCGCTGCACCTGGACCCGATGTCGCGATGCAGACCCCGAGCTCACCGGAAAACTTCGCATAGGCACCGGCCATGAAGGCTGCCATCTCCTCATGTCTTGCCTGGATGAACTCAATCGCGCCGTCCGCCCGGTTGAGCGCGCCGAACACCCCATTGATGCCATCACCCGGATAGCCAAACATTCGGCGAACACCCCATTGGTGGAGCCGAGACACGATGAAGTCGCTGACGGTTTGAGACATTGTGAGCACCTCTCGGAGACTGGAGGTAAACCAACCGAGCGCCTGGATGTTCCTCCGCTTCCAACGATGCTCGGGATGCCGATCGAGAGATACGCGGACGTCCGTTCAGTTGCGGAGTAACTGCAGGAACTTCACCTTACCCCGCAAGTTGAGAGGAGACACTGAGCTGCATCAGCCAAGGATTTTCGTCTCCTGTAGGAAAAGTTTGTGTGAACCAAGTGCCGCCTCCCTCTTCAGTTTTATCGAGAACGTTGTTTCCGACCGTCAGCGTGGCGAGCCGGTTGGATACACTGAAGGTTCTGACCCGCATTGTCCTGCCCACCTTTGGTAAAGGCGTCATCATCCGACGCCCTGCGGTGGAAGGACTGGCCGAACGCTTCAATCTGGATCTGACCGCAGTCCGTTTGATGCAGCAGCTACGTCAAAAACATGGACCTGCGCCGCTTCTGCTGAAGATCCCGTTCAGGCCGCAGTTGCTGCTTCTCGATCCCAGGGATGTTGAGCTGGTTTTGTCGCAATCGCCCGAACCTTTCAGTCCGGCCACAAAAGAGAAGCGCGCCGCGCTCAATCACCTCGAGCCAGGGAATGTGCTCATTTCTAATCCGCCACGACGGGCACAGACACGGCCTTATCACGAGGCTGCCCTGGCGACGTCCGAGCGTCACCACCCTCTCGCTTGCCGGTTTCAGACGGTTATCGATGAAGAGATTGAACGGATCACTTCAACTCACGAGCGCCAGGAGCTCAATTGGCCACTGTTTGCGACGGCTTGGTTCAAAATCGTTCGCCGCCTCGTTCTCGGCGACAGCGCAAGGGAAGACAAAGGTTTGACAGACCTGCTCAATCACCTCCGCGGTCGGTCAAACTGGGCCTTCTTCCTGAGAAAGGACGCAAAGCTACTCAAGGAGTTTCGGCGGATTGTTCAGAAATATGTTGACCGCTCAGAAGCTGGCAGCTTGGTAGGTTTCGGTTCAAAGGATCATTTAGTCGATCTGCCCAGCCAGATTGCGCAGTGGCTTTTTGCTTTCGACCCCGCCGGAATGGCTACCTTCCGTACGTTGGCTCTGCTCGCCACATATCCTGAGCATCTGGCGGCGGCCCAAGCGGAGGCGTCGAGCCGTGAGATCGAGCGCCCCCTCACGCGCGCCTGCTTTCTTGAGGCGCTTCGACTTTGGCCGACGACGCCAGCAATCTTGCGGGAGACGACAACGGAAATCGCTGCGGCGAAGGTTGAAGCGGGGACCGGCCTCATCATCTTCACGCCGTTCTTCCATCGAGATGACGCCAATCTGAAGTGTGCCCATAGAATGGAGCCATCAATCTGGATTGACGGTAACGATGCTCTGCCCCTCAATGGATTTATTCCCTTCAGCGCCGGACCGGCGATATGTCCTGCTCACAACCTGGTACCGCTTGTTGCTACGATGGCGATCGGAGCCGTTTTGGCAAGAGCATCCATTAAGCTGACCAGCCCCAGGATGGATGCAAGCGCACTGCCCGGAACGCTCAACCATTTCACGCTGAAGTTCGATGCCCAGCGGTCACCTTCTCCCGCCGCGCGAACACCGAAAGCGCTACAACGACCTTACTGAAAACCTCGGCGCAACCTCTTCAGATTTAACAGATCGGACACATCCCATACTGGCCGTTGACCCGCGGAAATGGGTACGACGTACGATGGAGGGGCAAATCGACCGCAGGTGAAAAACATCGAGCTTACAGTCCAGTCCTTTCCCTCAACCAGTTGGGCGCGTCTTTCCGACGGAGAGCCGAATTCCTGATCCTTGGAACGCGATCAAGAGAGAGACAGAGAGATGACAACGGACGCTCTTACCTATTCGCCTGTTGATGCACCGAAGTCGCTTGGCGAAGACGTGTTGATGGTCAATAGCGGCCCGTTCACTATCATTGCTCCCACCATTGCTCAACGGACCTATCTTGAAGAGTGGTAAAGGCATGTGCCGCAAGCGACATGGGCTGCGCCAGGGCTGCGGCAACGTGCTCAGCTGAAAAAATCGGAAATTCGGCTTGATCATGACCTTTCGTCCCAATCACCGGCTGTGTGGGCGGACGAGATGGATCAGGTGGCAATTGTTGTTCCGTCTCAGCCGCTGCTGGCGTTCATCTACGACGTCTGAATGCTTCTGCCGCTGCTGCACCACCCGCCATGGCAGCAATTGCCAGCATGGCGAACATGAACGGGCGGCTTGCAATTCTGTTCGGCGATCGCATCCCTCCATCGATTCCGCCAGGTTCGGACGTTGGCGAGAAGACATTCCCGCTGCTCTGTGCAACACGATCTGCTCGTCTGAAATAAGAGGCCATGAAGCGCCCAAGGATCCGAGCCGACAGGTTGGGCGCCAGGAGGTGTGCAAGCCGCGCCGCATTGGTGACCGATCCCACGGTGGTCGTGGCCCTCGGTGCCCGGGTAACGCCGACAATAGCGTTTGCCACATCTCGCGGATCAACAAGCGGCGGAGGCGCGCTTATCTTTCGCCCGACATAGTTCGCGCCGTGGCTGATGCCCGGTGTATCCACCAAGGCCGGGTAAATGTCGCAGATGTGGATGTCGCGTTGATCCGCCAATTCAGCGCGCAGGGCTTCTGAAAAGCCACGTAGGCCAAACTTGCTCGCGCTGTAGGCGGCGGCAAACGGCGCAGCGGCAAATCCTCCAAGCGAAATCATGTTGACGAAGATGCCATAGCCCTGTCGGAGAAAAATGGGCAGCACCGCATGAGCGTCGTTCATATGTCCGATCAGGTTGGCGCGAATGACCTGCTCGTGCGCTTCGATCGGCGTCTCCTCGAACCTTCCAACCGCACCGACGCCGACATTGCTGACCCAGATGTCGATCCTGCCGAAGGTCATTGCCCGCTCGGCAAGTCGCTTCACAGCATTGGCATCGGTGACGTCCGTTTCCACGGCGATGGCTTCGCCTCCCAGGCGCCGGCACTGCTTGGCAACGGCGCTGAGAGCGTCAAGATCACGTGCCGCGAGGACCAGCCGGCTCCCTTGCCGACCGAATGCCAAGGCTGTCGCCTCGCCTATTCCGCTGGAGGCTCCGGTGATCACAACCACCGCATTCTTCAAATCGATCTTCATGTGATCGCCCGTTGGTGCATTGGCCTTCCTCACGTTCGGCGCTCGGTGAGACGAGTTCTTTCGATCGGTAGCTCCCGATGGACGAACACAGCTAAACGACCAAGGTTTCCGGAGGCTCATTCACGATTCGTACGCGCCCTACGTATCCATCCGGCGTGGGCCGCACCGCTTATGATTTTGGCTGGT
>NZ_JALPRY010000035.1:0-27354 GCF_023223505.1 Neorhizobium turbinariae | reverse complement strand
CACGGAAATGGTTATGCCTGGCGACAACGTCACCGTTGACGTCGAGCTGATCGTGCCGATCGCGATGGAAGAAAAGCTGCGCTTCGCTATCCGCGAAGGTGGCCGTACCGTCGGCGCCGGCATCGTCGCTGCCATCGTAGAGTAAGCCAGAAAAATGGGCGCAGATCTGATCTGCGCCCATTGCATGGATTCTTTAAGCAAAAAGCTGCCAAGCGGCTTGCTTATGACGTGAAAATGTAGCAAATGGCGCGCAAGCGCGATTTGCCGGTGCTTCGGCTATCGCTGCAGCAATCAAATCATAAGGTGGGCCGAAAGGCCCGGAGAGTGGAATGGGATGCCCATCCGGCGTCCCCTTCGATCTTTGAAACCGGTGGTCCGCCTTAAGGTAAAAGAACAACCCGTGCCTGTTCGTATGGCGCGGAGGAAACAAACAACAAGGATAACGTCGAATGAACGGCCAAAATATCCGCATTCGCCTGAAGGCGTTCGATCACCGAATTCTCGATGCTTCCACGCGCGAGATTGTGTCGACGGCGAAGCGCACCGGTGCTAGCGTCCGGGGCCCCGTTCCGCTTCCGACCCGCATCGAGAAGTTTACGGTTAACCGGTCCCCCCACATCGACAAGAAGAGCCGCGAGCAGTTCGAGATGCGCACGCACAAGCGCCTCCTCGACATCGTAGACCCGACGCCCCAGACGGTGGACGCGCTGATGAAGCTCGACCTCGCCGCTGGCGTCGACGTTGAGATCAAGCTCTGAGACCTCGGTCTCTCGCTGAGTGAGAAGGATTGAACCGATGCGTTCAGGTGTAATTGCACAGAAAGTGGGAATGACCCGCGTCTATAACGACGCTGGTGAGCATATCCCGGTAACCGTATTGCGGCTGGAAAACTGCCAGGTTGTTGCACACCGTACCGTAGAGAAGAACGGCTATACCGCTCTTCAGCTCGGTGCAGGCACTGCCAAGGTGAAGAACACTTCCAAGGCTGAGCGCGGCAACTTCGCCGTCGCCAATGTCGAGCCGAAGGCGAAGCTCGTTGAGTTTCGTGTTTCCGAAGACAACATGATCGAAGTCGGCACTGAGCTGAAGGCGGACCATTTCTCGGCCGGCCAGCTGGTTGACGTGACCGGTACCACGATCGGTAAGGGTTTCGCTGGCGCCATCAAGCGCCATAACTTCGGTGGTCTGCGCGCCACGCACGGTGTGTCCGTTTCGCACCGCTCGCATGGTTCGACTGGTAACAACCAGGATCCGGGCAAGGTCTGGAAGGGCAAACGCATGGCTGGTCACATGGGCCAGACGCGCGTCACAACGCAGAACCTCGAAGTCGTCTCCACCGACGAGAACCGTGGCCTGATCCTCGTCAAGGGTGCCGTTCCCGGCTCCAAGGGCGCCTGGATCGTGGTTCGCGACGCCGTCAAGTCGGCTGCGAAGTAAGGGAGCCAGCTACAATGGAATTTAACGTCAAGACCCTCGAGGGAAAAGACGCCGGTACGGTTTCCCTGTCCGATGCGATTTTCGGCCTCGACCCACGCGAAGACATCCTGGCTCGTATGGTGCGCTACCAGCTCGCCAAGAAGCAGCAGGGCTCGCACAAGACGCTGACCCGCGGTGAAGTTTCCCGCACCGGCGCCAAGATGTACAAGCAGAAGGGTACGGGCCGCGCTCGTCACCATTCGGCTCGCGCTCCGCAGTTCCGCGGCGGCGGTCGTGCACATGGTCCGGTTGTTCGCAGCCACGAGCATGACCTTCCCAAGAAGGTTCGCGCTCTTGCCCTGCGTCACGCGCTGTCTGCAAAGTTCAAGGCTGAAGACCTGATCATCATCGATGATCTGGTCGCCTCCGAAGCAAAGACCAAGGCTCTGGCCGGCACCTTCGCTTCGCTCGGCCTCACCAATGCTTTGGTTATCGGCGGTTCGGAGTTGGACAACAACTTCAAGCTCGCTGCTCAGAACATCCCGAACGTGGACGTTCTTCCGGTCCAGGGCATCAATGTTTACGACATCCTGCGCCGCGGCAAGCTCGTGCTTTCCAAGGCCGCTGTGGAAGCTCTAGAGGAGCGTTTCAAGTGACCGATCTTCGCCACTATGATGTGATCGTATCTCCCTCGATCACCGAAAAGTCGACGCTGGTATCCGAACAGAACCAGGTCGTCTTCAACGTTGCCAAGACTGCTTCCAAGCCGGAAATCAAGGCTGCCGTAGAAGCGCTCTTCGGTGTGAAGGTCACTGCCGTCAATACGCTGGTCCGCAAGGGCAAGGTGAAGCGCTTCCGCGGCTTCATCGGGAAGCAGAAGGACGTCAAGAAGGCTGTCGTCACCCTGGCCGAAGGTCAGACGATCGACGTCTCCACCGGTCTCTGAGGTAAGATACAATGGCATTGAAAAGCTACAACCCGACGACCCCGAGCCAGCGTCAGCTGGTCATCGTCGACCGGTCCGGCCTCTGGAAGGGCAAGCCGGTCAAGGCGCTGACGGAAGGTCTCTCCAAGAGCGGCGGCCGTAACAACCGCGGTCGCATCACCGCTCGCTTCATCGGCGGCGGTCACAAGCGTACCTACCGCCTGGTCGACTTCAAGCGTCGCAAGTTCGACGTTGAAGGCACGGTCGAGCGTCTGGAATACGACCCGAACCGTTCGGCCTTTATCGCTCTCGTCACCTATTCCGACGGCGAGCAGGCCTACATCCTGGCGCCGCAGCGCCTGGCAGCCGGCGACAAGGTCATCTCCTCGGAGAAGGCAGTCGACGTAAAGCCTGGCAACGCTATGCCGCTGCAGTACATCCCGGTTGGCTCGATCGTCCACAACGTGGAAATGAAGCCTGCCAAGGGTGGCCAGATCGCTCGCTCGGCTGGCACCTATGTCCAGCTCGTCGGTCGCGACCAGGGCATGGCGATCCTTCGCCTCAACTCTGGCGAACAGCGTCTCGTCCCGGGCTCGTGCCTGGCAACCGTTGGTGCGGTATCCAATCCGGATCACGGCAACATCAACGACGGCAAGGCCGGTCGCACCGTATGGCGCGGCAAGCGTCCGCATAACCGCGGTGTCGTCATGAACCCGGTTGACCACCCGCACGGTGGTGGTGAAGGCCGCACGTCCGGTGGTCGTCACCCGGTATCCCCGTGGGGCAAGCCGACCAAGGGTAAGCGCACTCGTAAGAACAAGTCGACCGACAAGTTCATCATGCGCTCGCGCCATCAGCGCAAGAAGTAAGAGAGGAAGTCACCAATGGCTCGTTCAGTATGGAAAGGTCCGTTTGTTGACGGCTATCTTCTCAAGAAGGCTGAGAAGGTGCGCGAAGGCGGACGCAGTGAAGTCATCAAGATGTGGAGCCGCCGTTCCACGATTCTGCCGCAGTTCGTCGGTTTGACGTTCGGCGTCTATAACGGCAGCAAGCACATCCCGGTCAGCGTCAACGAAGACATGGTCGGTCACAAGTTCGGAGAATTCGCTCCCACCCGTACCTACTACGGTCACGGCGCGGACAAGAAGGCGAAGAGGAAGTAACAATGGCGAAGGCTAAGACCGAACGCCGGCTGAAGGACAACGAGGCGCAGGCAGTCGCCCGTACGCTCCGTGTCAGCCCCCAGAAGCTGAACCTTGTTGCCGCCATGATCCGCGGCAAGAAGGTGGAACGCGCGCTCGCTGAGCTCGAATTCTCGCGCAAGCGCATCGCCGGCACGGTGAAGAAGACTCTCGAGTCTGCAATCGCCAATGCCGAAAACAACCATGACCTTGACGTCGATGCACTGATCGTCTCCGAAGCCTATGTTGGCAAGTCGATCGTGATGAAGCGTTTCCACGCTCGTGGCCGCGGCCGCGCTTCCCGTATCGAGAAGCCGTTCGCGCACCTGACGATCGTTGTTCGCGAAGTCGAGGAAAAAGGGGAGGCCGCATAATGGGCCAGAAAATTAATCCGATCGGCTTTCGCCTCGGCATCAACCGTACCTGGGATAGCCGCTGGTT
Organism: Neorhizobium turbinariae; assembly: GCF_023223505.1. Classification (NCBI taxonomy): domain Bacteria; kingdom Pseudomonadati; phylum Pseudomonadota; class Alphaproteobacteria; order Hyphomicrobiales; family Rhizobiaceae; genus Neorhizobium; species Neorhizobium turbinariae. Next base: position 23,391 of record NZ_JALPRY010000035.1, on the reverse strand, counting down.
CGCCGACAACGCCGAGTATGGCCAGCTTCTTCATGAAGACCTGAAGATCCGCGCCTACCTGATGTCGGAACTCAAGCAGGCCGGCATTGCCAAGGTGGTCATCGAGCGTCCGCACAAGAAGTGCCGCGTCACGATCCACTCGGCTCGTCCGGGCCTCATCATCGGCAAGAAGGGTGCAGACATCGAAAAGCTTCGCAAGAAGCTTTCCGAAATGACGCGCTCCGAGACGCACCTCAACATCGTTGAAGTTCGCAAGCCGGAAGTAGACTCGACGCTGGTCGCTCAGTCGATCGCCCAGCAGCTCGAGCGTCGCGTGGCATTCCGCCGTGCAATGAAGCGCGCTGTTCAGTCGGCAATGCGTCTTGGCGCCGAAGGCATCAAGATCACCTGCGCCGGCCGCCTCGGCGGTGCAGAAATCGCTCGTACTGAATGGTACCGCGAAGGTCGCGTTCCGCTTCACACGCTGCGCGCCGACATCGACTACGGTACGGCTGAAGCCGAAACCGCATTCGGTATCTGCGGCATCAAGGTCTGGATCTTCAAGGGCGAAATCCTTGAGCACGACCCGATGGCCTCGGAACGTCGTGCGCTGGAAGGCGATGCACAGGGTCCTGCAAGCCGTGAACGCGGCGACCGTGGCGATCGTCGCCGCGAGCGCGAAAACGCTTGATCAACGCTGGCGAAAGATAAGCTCGGAGAAGTAAGAAAATGTTGCAGCCAAAGCGTACCAAGTACCGCAAGCAGTTCAAGGGTCGCATCAAGGGTGTGGCCAAGGGCGGCTTCGATCTGGCCTTCGGCGAATTCGGCCTGAAGTCCCAGGAACCAAACCGCGTCAACGCTCGCGAAATCGAGGCGGCCCGCCGCGCGATTACGCGCGCCATGAAGCGTGCTGGTCGGGTGTGGATCCGCGTGTTCCCGGATGTTCCGGTCACGGCCAAGCCGACCGAAGTACGTATGGGTAAAGGTAAGGGCGGCGTCGAATACTGGGCTTGCAAGGTCAAGCCTGGTCGTATGATGTTCGAGATCGACGGTGTTTCCGAAGAACTGGCGCGTGAAGCGCTTCGTCTCGGTGCTGCCAAGCTCTCGGTCAAGACGCGCTTCGTACAGCGCATCGCAGAGTAAGGAGAAGGCACGATGAAAGCCGAAGACGTTCGCGGCCTCACGGCCGACCAGCTCAAGGACAAGCTCGCCGACCTGAAGAAAGAGCAGTTCAACCTGCGCTTCCAGAAGGCCACCGGTCAGCTCGAAAAGTCCTCGCGCATCAACGAAGTTCGCAAGGACATCGCCCGCGTGAAAACCATTGCCCGCCAGAAGGCGGCAGAAGCCAAGGCTTAAGGAAGAATAATATGCCGAAACGCATTCTGCAGGGCGTAGTCGTTTCCGACAAGAACGAGAAGACCGTTGTTGTCCGCGTCGAGCGCCGCTTCGCTCACCCGCTGCTTCAGAAGACGGTCCGCCGTACGAAGAAGTACAAGGCGCATGACGAAAACAACCAGTACAAGGTAGGTGACGTCGTTTCCATCGAGGAATGCGCACCGATCTCCAAGGACAAGTGCTGGACGGTAGTTACCGCCCAGGCTTAATTTGCAGGTGTTTCTCCGCTTGGGCCTTGTGTTCGGCGGAGAATCCTGTATGAAGCACGCCACTGGCGCAGGACGCTCGGCAACGAGCGTTCTTTTGCTTTGAGCGCAGGGAAGGTCCTTTCATGGAAACCACCTTGGCAAGACCCACCCGCGCACACCGAAATTCTGTCCATAAGCCGGCCTCCGAGCGTTTCTCGCCTGGAGTTTGCCGGTCATTTGAAAAAGGCGACCTGACATGATTCAGATGCAAACAAACCTCGACGTGGCGGACAATTCCGGCGCACGTCGTGTCATGTGCATCAAGGTGCTGGGCGGCTCCAAGCGCAAGTACGCTTCGATCGGCGACGTTATCGTTGTCTCGATCAAGGAAGCGATCCCGCGCGGCCGCGTCAAGAAGGGTGATGTGATGAAGGCGGTTGTTGTGCGTACCGCCAAGGACATCCGTCGTCCGGACGGCAGCGTCATCCGCTTCGATAACAACGCAGCGGTCCTCATCGACAACAAGAAAGAGCCGATCGGCACCCGTATCTTCGGACCGGTTCCGCGCGAACTTCGCGCCAAGAACCACATGAAGATCATCTCGCTGGCTCCGGAAGTACTGTAAGAGGGAGCGGGACACATGCAAAAGATCCGCAAAGGCGACAACGTCGTCGTATTGACCGGCAAGGACAAGGGCCGCACTGGTGAAGTGCTTCAGGTTCTGCCGAAGGAAGACCGCGCTGTAGTGCGTGGCATCAACATGGTGAAGCGCCACCAGCGTCAGACTCAGACGCAGGAAGCTGGCATCATCAACAAGGAAGCGTCCATTCACCTGTCGAACATCGCCATCGTTGCGAAGGACGGCAAGCCGACCCGCGTTGGCTTCTCCGTCGTCGACGGCAAGAAGGTGCGTGTCGCCAAGCGTACGGGAGATGTGATCGATGGCTGAGGCAAAGTATGAGCCGCGGCTCAAGCAGGAATATGTTTCCCGTATCCGCGCTGCGCTGAAGGAACAGTTCGGCTACTCCAACGAGATGATGATCCCGAAGCTCGAAAAGATCGTCATCAACATGGGCGTGGGCGAAGCAACTGCTGACTCCAAGAAGCCTACCGTTGCTGCAGCTGACCTCGCAGCAATCGCCGGCCAGAAGCCGGTGATCACCAAGGCTCGCAACTCGATTGCTGGCTTCAAGGTTCGTGAGAACATGCCGATCGGCGCGAAGGTCACCCTGCGTGGCGCCCGCATGTACGAATTCCTGGACCGCCTGATCAACATCGCGCTTCCGCGCGTTCGCGACTTCCGCGGCCTGAACCCGAAAAGCTTTGATGGCCGTGGCAACTTCGCCATGGGCCTCAAGGAACACATTGTGTTCCCGGAGATCAACTACGACAAGGTTGATCAGATGTGGGGCATGGACATCATCGTTTGCACGACGGCTACCAAGGACGACGAAGCACGGGCTCTCCTGAAAGAGTTCAACTTCCCGTTCCGCCAGTAACCGTAACGACGAGCGTTTAAAAGGAACTCCGATATGGCGAAAACCAGCGCAGTTGAAAAGAACAAGCGCCGCCGCAAGACCGTCGCCCAGCAGGCTGCAAAGCGTGCTGAACTGAAGGCGACCATCATGAACCAGGAACTTCCGATCGAAGAACGGTTCAAGGCAACTATCAAGCTCGCTTCGCTGTCTCGCGATGGCTCTAAGACGCGTATCCGCAACCGTTGCGAAGTCACCGGTCGTCCGCGCGCTTACTATCGCAAGCTCAAGATGTCGCGTATCGCGCTTCGCGAACTCGGCAACCTCGGCAAGGTGCCGGGCATCGTCAAGTCGAGCTGGTAAGGAGATCGTTAGATGACCATGACTGATCCCTTGGGCGATATGCTCACCCGCATCCGCAATGGCGCTGCCCGCCGCAAGTCGACCGTAACCACGCCTGCTTCCAAGCTGCGTGCCCGCGTTCTCGACGTGCTCCAGGCTGAAGGCTACATCCGCGGTTATTCGGAAATCGACTACGGTAACGGCAAGGCCGAGATCGAAATCGAACTCAAGTACTACGAAGGCGCATCGGTGATCCGTGAGATCGGCCGCGTGTCGAAGCCGGGCCGCCGGGTTTACGTCTCGGTAAAGTCCATTCCGCAGGTCGCGAACGGCCTCGGCATCACCATCCTTTCGACCCCGAAGGGCGTGATGGCCGATCACCAGGCTCGCGAACAGAACGTAGGCGGCGAGGTTCTCTGCTCGGTCTTCTAAGATCGGGTAGGGGAACTCCATAACGAACAGACAGGATTGAAACATGTCTCGTATCGGTAAAAAAGCCGTCCCGGTTCCAGCAGGTGTGACGGCAACCGTTGAAGGCCAGAAGGTCACTGCAAAGGGTCCTAAGGGCGAGCTCGTCTTCGTCGCCAACGACGAAATCAAGCTTGAGCTTAACGACAACGCAGTTTCGGTGACCCCGGTCAACGATAGCAAGGATGCTCGCTCGAAGTGGGGCATGTCCCGCACGATGATCGAGAACATCTTCAAGGGCGTTAAGGACGGCTTCGAGCGCAAGCTCGAAATCAACGGCGTTGGTTACCGCGCGTCGATGCAGGGCAAGAACCTGCAGCTGGCACTCGGCTTCAGCCACGACGTGGTCTACCAGACCCCGGAAGGTATCACCATTGCCGTGCCGAAGCCGACGGAAATCGTCGTCACCGGCATCAACAAGCAGCAGGTCGGTCAGGTTGCAGCGGAAATCCGCGAATACCGTGGTCCCGAGCCCTACAAGGGCAAAGGCGTCAAGTACGCTGAGGAACGGATCGTCCGCAAGGAAGGCAAGAAGAAGTAAGGACGAGCGATCATGGCTACCAGAAAAGAAGCACTCACCAAGCGTGCGAGCCGTGTCCGCCGCCAGCTCAAGAAGGTCGCAAACGGCCGTCCGCGTCTGTCGGTTCACCGCTCCTCCAAGAACATCTATGCCCAGGTTATCGACGACGTTGCCGGCCGCACGCTTGCTGCCGCTTCGACGCTCGATGCAGGTCTCAAGGGCTCGCTCAAGACGGGTGCCGACGTTGCAGCAGCTGCTGCCGTTGGCAAGCTCGTCGCCGAGCGTGCGACGCAGGCTGGCGTGAAGGAAGTCGTATTCGATCGCGGCGCCTTCATCTATCACGGCCGCATCAAGGCTCTTGCTGACGCTGCCCGCGAAGGCGGCCTGAGCTTCTAAGAATTTCGCCCGGTCTTCCTCGATAGGGAAGGCCGGGCGAAACGCGGTTCGCCGCATGCACATAGTCGTTCCACCGGGTTGCTTCAGGCTCGCTGGTGGTTGGCTCCCGGAAATAAGCCCGTTGCACCCGGAAAAGAAAAAGGAACAGGACAATGGCACAGGAAAGAAGAGGTTCTCGCGACGATCGCCAGAACCGCGAAGAGCGCGATAGCGAATTCGTCGACAAGCTGGTCGCGATCAACCGCGTCGCCAAGGTCGTCAAGGGCGGCCGTCGCTTTGGTTTTGCTGCTCTCGTCGTCGTTGGCGACCAGAAGGGCCGCGTTGGCTTCGGCCACGGCAAGGCACGCGAAGTGCCGGAAGCGATCCGCAAGGCTACCGAAAGCGCAAAGCGCGATCTGATCTTCGTACCGCTGCGTGACGGCCGTACGCTGCATCACGACGTCAATGGCCGCCACGGCGCCGGTAAGGTTCTTCTGCGCGCCGCCAAGGCTGGTACCGGCATCATCGCCGGCGGTCCGATGCGCGCCGTATTCGAAACGCTCGGCGTTCATGACGTCGTTGCAAAGTCGACCGGTTCGTCGAACCCGTACAACATGGTTCGTGCAACCTTCGACGCTCTGAAGCACCAGGTGCATCCGAAGGACGTAGCAGCTCAGCGCGGCATCAAGTATGCAACGCTCCAGGCTCGCCGCGCCGCTTCCGGCAATGCGTCGGAAGAATAAGAGGAGTCTGACCCATGGCTAAGGCTACGCAGAAGACTGAAGCAAAGACGGTTACCGTTCAGCAGATCGGCAGCCCCATCCGCCGCCCGGCCGTACAGCGCCAGACGCTGATCGGTCTCGGCCTCAACAAGATGCACCGGACCCGCACGCTGGAAGACACTCCTTCCGTTCGTGGCATGATCCGGGCTGTCCAGCATCTCGTTCGCGTCGTCGACGAGAAGTGAGACGGAGGAAGACACCATGAAACTGAATGAGATCAAGGATAACGAAGGCGCGTCCAAGGATCGTATCCGCGTTGGTCGCGGTATCGGCTCCGGCAAGGGCAAGACCGGTGGTCGCGGCGTGAAGGGTCAGAAGGCTCGTTCCGGCGTTGCCATCAACGGCTTCGAAGGCGGCCAGATGCCGATCTATCGTCGCCTGCCGAAGCGCGGCTTCAACAACATCTTCGCCTCGGACTACGTCACCGTTTCGGTCGGCCGCATCCAGAGCGCCATCGATGCAGGCAAGCTTGATTCGAACGCGACGATCGACGCCGCTTCGCTCAAGGCTGCTGGCGTGATCCGTCGTCCGAAGGACGGTGTTCGCGTTCTCGCCGACGGTGAACTCAAGGCCAAGGTTTCGATCGAAGTTGCCGGCGCTTCCAAGGCTGCCGTCGAGAAGATCGAAAAGGCTGGCGGCTCTGTAAAGCTGCTCGTTGCAGCTGAAGCTGCTGCTGAATAAATCGTTTGAAAATCGCCCGGTTTGAGCTTCACACCGGGCGATTTTATCTCCATATGTGAGCCTCACGATCCCACGCGATCCTGTTGGTCGCCGGCAGGGATCATACGGAAAACAGGGTGAGGCATCCGATTGCTCCTCGCAATCTCCCGCGCCCGGTTTTTTTGAACCAGAATTTGCGACTGCTTTCCGGCTCTGGCATGTTCCGCCGGCGGATCAGACGGTCGGGCGGAGAAATGCATGGCTTCTGCAGCGGAACAACTCGCCTCCAATCTTAATTTTTCGACCTTTGCCAAGGCAGAGGATCTCAAGAAGCGGCTGTGGTTTACGCTTGCCGCGCTTCTTGTTTACCGCCTCGGAACGCACATCCCGCTTCCGGGCCTGAACCCTGAAGCCTATGCCCAGGCCTTCCGTGGCCAGGCAGGCGGCATCCTCGGCCTCTTCAACATGTTTTCGGGCGGCGCCGTCGAACGCATGGCGATCTTCGCGCTCGGCATCATGCCCTACATTTCCGCATCGATCATCGTGCAGCTGATGACCTCGGTCGTTCCGTCTCTTGAGAACCTCAAGAAGGAAGGCGAGGCGGGTCGCAAGATCATCAACCAGTACACGCGCTACGGCACGGTGCTGCTGGGCACGCTGCAGGCTTACGGCATTGCGGCAGGCCTTGAGAGCGGCAACGGCCTCGTGCTCGATCCGGGCTGGTTCTTCCGCCTGTCGACGGTCATTACGCTGCTTGGCGGCACGATGTTCCTGATGTGGCTCGGCGAGCAGATCACCTCGCGCGGTATCGGCAACGGTATCTCGCTGATCATCTTCTCGGGTATCGCGGCTGGCCTTCCGACGGCTCTTGCTGGCACCTTGGAACTTGGTCGCACCGGCGCACTTCCGACGGCACTGATTCTCACCGTCATCGTGGTCGCGATCGGCGTCATTGCCCTGATCGTCTTCGTTGAGCGCGCACAGCGTCGCCTTCTGATCCAGTATCCGAAGCGCCAGGTCGGCAACCGCATGTTCCAGGGCGATACGTCGCACCTGCCGCTGAAGCTCAACACTTCGGGCGTTATCCCGGCGATCTTCGCGTCCTCGCTGCTGCTTCTGCCGGCAACGGCCGCAGGCTTTGCGGGTAACTCGCAGCTTCCGGACTGGGCAACGACGATCGTCGCTTCGCTCGGCCACGGCCAGCCGCTGTTCATGCTGCTCTACGGCCTGCTGATCGCCTTCTTCGCCTTCTTCTACACGGCCATCGTCTTCAATCCGAAGGACACGGCCGACAACCTGAAGAAGCACGGTGGCTTCATCCCGGGCATCCGCCCCGGCGAGCGCACCGCCGAATACATCGATTACGTCCTCACCCGCATTACGGTCGTGGGCGCGGTCTACCTCGTGTTTGTCTGCGTTCTGCCTGAGTTGTTGATCGCCCGTACCGGCGTACCATTAGCCCTTGGTGGGACTTCGCTTTTGATCGTCGTCAGTGTAACCCTCGATACGGTTGCGCAGATTCAGGGCCATCTCATTGCCCAGCAATACGAGGGCCTGATCAAGAAGTCGAAGCTGCGCGGAGGAAAGAGGGGACGATGAGACTGATTCTATTAGGACCGCCGGGCGCGGGTAAGGGGACCCAGGCCCAGCGGATCGTCGAGAAGCACGGCATCCCGCAGCTCTCCACAGGTGACATGCTGCGTGCCGCCGTTGCGGCCGAAACCGAAGTTGGCAAGCGGGCCAAGGCCGTCATGGACGCCGGAAGCCTCGTTTCGGACGAGATCGTCAATGCGATCGTGTCCGAGCGAATCGACCAGCCGGACTGCGCCAACGGCTTCATTCTCGATGGTTTTCCGCGCACGCTTGTTCAGGCGGATGCAACGGAAGCCATGCTGAAGGCCAAGGGCCTCGAGTTGTCCGTGGTGATCGAACTGCGAGTCGACGACAAGGAACTGGTTCGCCGCGTGTCCGGTCGTTACTCCTGCGCCCAGTGCGGGACTGTCTATCATGACACCGACCGCCAGCCGGCCACCGAAGGCGTCTGCGACAAGTGCGGTTCGACTCACTTCAAGCGTCGTCCGGACGACAATGCCGAGACGATGACGAAGCGCCTCGAGGTCTACTACAAGGAAACCTCGCCGCTGATCGGCTACTATCATGCCAAGGGCAAGCTCCAGGTTGTCGACGGCATGGCCGAGATGGACAAGGTCACGGCCGACATCGAAAAGATCTTCGCGGCGCTCTGAGCCGTCAGGGATCCGTTAAAGAATCTCGGGCGGAACGGTTGCATTCAAGCGCTGATTCCGCTAAAGACCGCGCCAACTCGCGACAAGTTTTTGCGATCGGCGCGGATTTCCCGCAAGGACATCCGGGACCGGTCGTTTTGACCTGTTCCGTATGACGTTTGAACTGGCGGCCGCCAAACGGCTGCTTTCATGGAAGAGTACCACTTGCTGGACGGCAACTGGAACGAAGGAGAATAGGCGTGGCACGTATCGCTGGCGTCAACATCCCGACTGCGAAGCGCGTTGTCATCGCGCTGACCTATATTCACGGGATCGGCCCGAAATTCGCACAAGAAATCGTCGAGAAGGTCGGGATTCCGGCCGAGAAGCGCGTTCACCAGCTGACGGACTCTGAAGTCCTTCAGATCCGTGAAACGATCGACCGCGACTACCAGGTCGAGGGTGATCTTCGTCGCGAAACCGCGATGAACATCAAGCGCCTCATGGACCTCGGTTGCTACCGTGGCCTGCGTCACCGTCGTGGCCTTCCGGTCCGCGGTCAGCGCACCCACACCAATGCCCGCACCCGCAAGGGTCCGGCCAAGGCAATCGCCGGTAAGAAGAAGTAATTTTGGACGCACGGTCGCGTGGGCGGGCAGGGGTCTCCTTGTTCGCTCCTGTTTGACTGGTCGTTCCAAGGTGGAGCCGCTGGAACTACGGCGGTGCAGAGATCAACGAAAGGGATAACATGGCCAAGGAAGCCACCCGCGTACGCCGTCGCGAACGCAAGAACATCACGTCGGGCGTTGCCCACGTCAATTCTACCTTCAACAACACGATGATCACGATCACCGACGCGCAGGGCAATGCGATTGCCTGGTCGTCCGCCGGTGCCAAGGGCTTCAAGGGTTCGCGTAAGTCGACCCCGTTCGCTGCTCAGATCGCTGCCGAAGACTGCGCCAAGAAGGCTCAGGAGCATGGCATGAAGTCGCTGGAAGTCGAAGTTTGCGGTCCGGGTTCCGGCCGTGAGTCGGCTCTGCGCGCTCTGCAGGCTGCTGGCTTCATGATCACCTCGATCCGCGACGTCACGCCGATCCCGCACAACGGCTGCCGCCCGCGCAAGAAGCGCCGCGTCTGATCGACGTGCTGGAGGGTGGTCGGTTTGCTACCCTTTTGTGAACTCGGTAACAGCCGCTTGTCCCTCCTGGGGTCGGGCGGCTTTCACCGTATCGCCGACGAGCAATCCTCCTCTCGGTGTTCCTCATGCTCGGTTGCCACGATTGGATGGTGGCAACGAACGGAAGGTATTTAGTCATGATCCAGAAGAACTGGCAGGAACTGATCAAACCGAACAAGGTGGAATTCACCTCGTCCGGTCGTACCAAGGCAACGCTGGTTGCCGAACCCCTCGAGCGCGGCTTCGGTCTGACGCTCGGCAACGCGCTGCGTCGCGTTCTTCTGTCGTCTCTGCGTGGTGCGGCTGTCACCGCCGTGCAGATCGACGGCGTTCTCCACGAGTTCTCCTCGATCCCGGGCGTTCGGGAAGATGTGACGGACATCGTGCTCAACATCAAGGAAATCGCCATTAAGATGGATGGCGATGATGCCAAGCGCATGGTCGTGCGCAAGCAGGGTCCGGGTGCCGTAACTGCTGGTGACATCCAGACGGTTGGCGACATCGAGATCCTCAACCCTGACCATGTTATCTGCACCCTCGACGAGGGCGCCGAAATCCGCATGGAATTCACGGTCAACAACGGCAAGGGCTATGTTCCGGCTGAACGTAACCGTGCCGAAGATGCGCCGATCGGCCTCATCCCGGTCGACAGCCTGTACTCGCCCGTCAAGAAGGTGTCGTACAAGGTCGAGAATACCCGCGAAGGCCAGGTTCTCGACTACGACAAGCTGACCATGACGATCGAGACCGATGGCTCGGTTACCGGTGAAGATGCAGTTGCCTTCGCAGCCCGCATCCTTCAGGACCAGCTCGGCGTATTCGTCAACTTCGACGAGCCGCAGAAGGACGTCGAAGAAGAATCGGTTGCCGAACTCGCGTTCAACCCGGCGCTTCTCAAGAAGGTCGACGAACTGGAGCTTTCGGTCCGTTCGGCGAACTGCCTGAAGAACGACAACATCGTCTATATCGGCGACCTCATCCAGAAGACCGAGGCGGAAATGCTGCGCACTCCGAATTTCGGTCGCAAGTCGCTGAACGAGATCAAGGAAGTTCTGGCATCCATGGGCCTCCATCTTGGCATGGAAGTTCCTGCCTGGCCGCCGGAAAACATCGAAGATCTCGCAAAGCGCTACGAAGACCAGTACTAATTAGTCAGACTGCAGGCGAATGCCTGCAAGTGAAGGAGACACATCATGCGCCACGGAAAAGCCGGCCGCAAACTCAACCGCACCGCAAGCCACCGCAAGGCAATGTTTGCCAACATGGCGGCTTCGCTCATCACCCATGAGCAGATCGTAACGACCCTGCCGAAGGCGAAGGAAATTCGCCCGATCGTCGAAAAGCTCGTTACCCTCGGCAAGCGCGGTGACCTGCACGCTCGTCGTCAGGCAATCTCGCAGATCCAGGACCAGGACGCTGTTCGCAAGCTGTTCGACGCCATCGCTTCGCGTTACGCAACCCGCAACGGCGGTTACCTGCGTATCATGAAGGCTGGCTTCCGCCAGGGCGACAATGCTCCGCTCGCCGTCATCGAGTTCGTTGAACGCGACGTTGATGCCAAGGGCAAGGCCGACAAGGAACGCGTTGCTGCTGAAGCAGAAGCTGCAGAAGCCGCTTAATCATCTCCGCAATGTCGGAAATAGAAGAAGCCGGGTGGAAACGCCCGGCTTTTTTGTGTGCAAAAACCAGTTGTAGAAGGCTACGCATATGCTACCATTAGGGGTATATAGCGGAGGGGGCCTATCATGGGTTTTGTTTCTACGGCTAGTGCACAGTCAAAGACGTCGGCTATTGCCTCTGGTGATGCAAGCTTTTTAGCGGTGCATTCTTCCTCGGTGATGGCCGCAGTTGGGATCCTCGTTGTCCTTGTTTCACTATTTCTGGTGCTAAAGAACCGGCCGGTCACAACTGGCCAATCCGTCATCTTGGGTGTCGGGCTTGTATTCCTTGCTATGCCGTTCATCACCAACTTTGAGTGGTCGGGCGATGGCTTCAAGGTGACGATGCAGTCGGCAACGATTGATCTCACCAGAGAGGTGGCGCGTTTGACCGAAGATAACAGAAAGGTGAGGGAGGAGTTGCTGCAGCTTAGCGGTGCGCTAAAGGGTGCAGTCGCCAAAGTGGAAGAGGTGACACCTCCGGTGGCTGGCGAACCTGCGAAGACGCCCTCAGTAAGTGCAGACATACGCCAGTGGAACGAAGTCACTCAGCCAAAGTTCTTCGAGGAGTTTTCCAACCGAAATCAATCGGCGATCGAGTCGAGCCAACAAGGCTTGGGCAGGATACAAGGCATAGAGCGGACCCTTCGGTTGCCCAAGTTCTAATGTCAGCGTTCGCGGTGACCGTCGGATGTAGTACGGCACTTCAGTGCGCGGAAGCGGCCACGCTTCTTCTCCCGCGCTTCCAGTCCAGGAAGGGCCGCCTCACCACCCGATAGGCGACCAGGATCGCGATCAGCGCGACGTGTATGAAGGGCACGAGCGTCACCGATTTCACCGCCAGCACGTAATGCAAGGCGCCGCCTGCGGCGATCAGGTAGACGAGCTTGTGCAGCTTGGTCCATGCGGTGGTGAGCTTGCGGATCGACCAGTTGTTCGAGGTCAGCGCCAGCGGGATCAGCAGCACCAGGCAGGCCATGCCGATGGTGATATAGGGACGCCTTGCAATATCGCTGCCCACCGCGCCGAAATTGAAGACGAGGTCGAGCGAAACATAGACAGTGAAGTGCATCAGCACGTAATAGAAGGCAAGCAGGCCCAGCGCCCGCCGATAGCGCATCCAGTTGATGCCGGCGATGTCGCGCAGCGGCGTGATTGCCAGTGTCGCGATCAGGAATCGCAGCGCCCAGATTCCGAGCGCGTGCTCGAACTCCTTCACCGGGTTGGCGCCCAACTGGTCCGTCGCACCGAGATAGAAATACCAGACGGCCGGGACGAGGCCGAGGATGTAGAGCGCCCAGACGCTGGCACCGTGGTAGCGGCGGGGCAGGGCAGGAAGAAACGACATCAGTAGTTCGCCTTCAGGTCCATGCCGGCATAGAGGCTTGCCACCTCCTCGGCATATCCATTGAACGGGAGCGTGTCGCGACGGTTGCCGCCAAAGAAACCGCCTTCGCCAATGCGCTGTTCGGTTGCCTGGCTCCAGCGTGGGTGGTCGACCGCCGGATTGACGTTGGAATAGAAGCCGTATTCCCGCGCGTTGGCATTCTTCCAGGTCGTTTGCGGCTGCTCTTCGACCAGCGAAATCCTGACGATCGACTTGATGCTCTTGAAGCCGTATTTCCACGGCACGACGAGCCGGATGGGCGCGCCGTTGGCATTCGGCAGGGTTTCGCCGTAAAGGCCGACCGCCAGGATGGTTAGCGGATGGCGCGCCTCGTCCAGGCGAAGACCCTCGACGTAAGGCCAGGGGAGCGGCTGGAACAGGCCTTTCTGTCCTGGCATTTCTTCCGGACGCACCACCGTCTCGAAGGAAACGTATTTGGCGCTGCCCAGCGGATCGACCTGGTCGAGGATAGCCGAAAGCGGGAAGCCGATCCAGGGGATCACCATCGACCAGCCTTCGACGCAACGCAGGCGATAGGTGCGTTCTTCGAGCTGCATCTTGAGGATTTCCTCCAGCCCGAACTCCCGCGGCTTGCCGACCAGGCCATCGACCTTCACCGTCCAGGGCGTCGTCTTGAAATCACCGGAATTGGCCGCCGGATCCTCCTTGTTGACGCCAAACTCGTAGAAATTGTTGTAGGTCGTCACCGACTCCTTCGGAGTGAGCTTTTCATCCAGCTTGTATGGCCCTGGTTTGGCGGTGAGCGGCGCGGCAAGCGCGCTGCCGAAGCCTGCCAGCGACAGGCCGGCGCCTGCCGTCGCGCCGATGAAGGAGCGCCGCGACATGTAGATAGCGCGCGGGGTGATTTCGGAGGCGGGGATCTTGGGCGGACGATAAGCGGGCATGGCGGTCTCTCCTCTGGCGGCGGCGGTGCCTCTCCTGGTTCAATACGTAGTCCCAAAGCCCTTGGTTTCACAGCGGGTACAAAAAACGCCGCAACCACTTTTGCGTGACGAAAGGCGGCCTGGAACATGGAAACTTCAAGCCCGGATCACCATCTCTTGATGGCAAGTTGTCAGCCGAATCCGCTGGCACGGCGACAAGGAGAACTGCCATGGTGACACGTACATGGGATGCCGGGCGAAGCGACACCTTCACCGACCGTGCCGAGACACTCAAGCGCCTGCGCCGGCTGGCCCGCCTTGCGCGGCTGATGGATACCGCGATCGGGATTCCGGGCACGCGGCTGCGCTTTGGTGCGGACTCCGTCATCGGCCTTCTACCGGTCGTGGGTGATGCCGGCGGCGCGCTCATCGGGCTCTACATCGTCAACGAGGCCCGGCGGCTTGGCCTTCCAGCCGACAAGCTGGTCCGGATGGTCGGCAACCTCGCGGCAGACTCGGTCCTTGGCAGTGTGCCACTGGCTGGTGACATCTTCGACGTCTTCTTCAAGTCGCACCGCCGCAACGTGCAGATCATCTTCGATCATCTCGGGATAGATCCGGCCGAGGTGCGGTAGGGCGTGCGCTCTGCGGGCCAACCGTACCGCTTTGGCCTGTCCTGATAGTGACATGATCGGGCGCTTCGGATAAAGAAAGCCGCAAAACAAAGGGGCTTTTTGCGCTCGGCCAACGGCCGGGCACCGGCCCGACGAGATCGAGGACACACCATGCCTGCTTATCGCTCCAGAACGACGACCCACGGCCGCAACATGGCCGGCGCGCGCGGACTATGGCGCGCAACGGGCATGAAGGATTCCGACTTCGGCAAGCCGATCATCGCGGTGGTGAACTCCTTCACCCAGTTCGTCCCGGGTCACGTCCACCTCAAGGACCTCGGTCAGCTCGTGGCACGGGAAATCGAAGCCGCAGGTGGTGTCGCCAAGGAATTCAACACGATCGCCGTCGATGACGGCATCGCCATGGGCCACGACGGCATGCTGTATTCGCTGCCGTCGCGCGAAATTATCGCCGACTCCGTCGAATATATGGTCAACGCGCATTGCGCCGATGCCATGGTCTGCATCTCCAACTGCGACAAGATCACCCCCGGCATGCTGAATGCCGCCATGCGCCTCAACATCCCGGTGGTCTTCGTTTCCGGCGGCCCGATGGAAGCCGGCAAGGTGGTCCTGCAGGGCAAGACGGTAGCGCTTGACCTCGTAGACGCCATGGTCGCCGCGGCGGATGACAAGGTTTCGGACGAAGACGTCCAGGTCATCGAACGCTCGGCTTGCCCGACTTGCGGTTCCTGCTCCGGGATGTTCACGGCGAATTCCATGAACTGTCTCACCGAAGCGCTTGGCCTTTCGCTGCCCGGCAACGGCTCGACGCTCGCTACCCATTCGGACCGCAAGCGCCTGTTTGTTGAAGCCGGTCACCTGATCGTTGATCTCGCTCGCCGCTATTACGAGCAGGGCGACGAGAGCGTCCTGCCGCGCAACATCGCCACGAAGGAAGCCTTCGAGAACGCCATGTCGCTCGACATCGCCATGGGCGGCTCCACCAATACCGTGTTGCACATCCTCGCGGCGGCCCACGAAGGCGGCGTCGACTTCGGCATGGAAGACATCGACCGCCTGTCGCGCAAGGTGCCGTGCCTTTCCAAGGTCGCGCCTGCCAAGCAGGACGTCCACATGGAAGACGTTCACCGCGCCGGCGGCATCATGCGCATCCTGGGGGAGCTCGACCGCGGCGGCCTGATCCACCGTGAATGCGCCACCGTCCACGAAACGACCCTCGGCGATGCGATCGACCGCTGGGACATCACCCGCACCAATTCGGAAACGGTCCGCGAGTTCTTCAAGGCAGCACCGGGCGGCGTGCCGACGCAGGTTGCCTTCTCGCAGTCGTCCCGTTGGGATGAGCTTGATACCGACAGCGAAAACGGCGTCATCCGCTCCGTCGAGAAGCCGTTCTCCAAGGACGGTGGCCTTGCCGTACTTTACGGCAACATCGCGCTCGATGGCTGCATCGTGAAGACGGCTGGCGTCGATGAATCGATCCTGAAGTTCACCGGTCCTGCCGTTGTCTACGAAAGCCAGGACGCGGCCGTGAAGGGCATCCTCGGCAACGAGGTCAAGGCTGGCGACGTCGTGGTCATCCGCTACGAAGGCCCCAAGGGCGGCCCGGGCATGCAGGAAATGCTCTATCCGACGAGCTACCTGAAGTCGAAGGGACTGGGCAAGGCCTGCGCGCTGATCACCGATGGCCGCTTCTCCGGCGGCACCTCGGGTCTGTCGATCGGTCACGCCTCGCCGGAAGCCGCCCAGGGTGGCGCGATTGGCCTGGTGCGCCAGGGCGACCTCATCGAGATCGACATCCCGAACCGCACCATCAACCTCAAGGTTTCGGACGCAGATCTCGCGGCCCGCCGCCACGAGCAGGACGCGCTCGGCTGGAAGCCGGCGGCACCGCGCAAGCGCAATGTCACGACGGCGCTGAGGGCCTATGCGGCCTTCGCATCCTCTGCCGACAAGGGCGCCGTCCGCATCCTGCCGGAATAACGCTCAGAGCGGCCGGGTGATGTCGTTGAAGGCCTCGTCCAGCTTCTTCATGCGTTCCGCATAAGCCTCCTGCAGGCAAGCCACGTCTTCGGAGCAGGCCTGACGTTTCTTCAGCCACGCACTCTGCTCCTCCTTCAGCTTGTCGCGATTACCCATCGCGACGAGCGTCGTCAGGATGTCGAAGGTGGTCACCATCTTCACATCGGCATCGTTCAAGGAGCGGTTGTCGCAGATCATCTTCTCGTCGGGCGCGAGGTCAGCCCGCTCGCAATCGAAGCTCGCGGCAGACGCCATCTGCGGCAGGGGCACGGCCGCAAGGCCGGTGAGTGCGAGAGCTGTGACGATTGATCTCATGGCGTAAACTCCTTCTGCATCCGGCCCTGGAGCATCCGTCATCTCCAGCACCGCGTGCCTGGAAAGATGAGGCAGGCGCGCCGGATGGCAAGGCAGGGTGGCCGGCGGTTTGCCATTGGCGCTGCCATCCTAGAGGCTTTATATGGGGGAACGGGTCTCGACATCGCCTGTGCAGCCGCGATTATGACGCCTTTCTTTTTCAACCTGCCGCGCTACAAATCGACCGGACTTTCTGACGCTTGAGAGGAATAATATGCTGAACATGCCGCGCCGCGTGTCGATCGGTCTTCTTGCCCTCCTGGTAGCCATGCCCGCCAACGTGCTGGCCCAGGAGCAGCGGGCGGTGCCGCAAAGCCGCCAGGAGATGCAGCTTTCCTTCGCGCCTTTGGTGAAGCAGGCGGCGGGCGCTGTCGTCAACGTTTATGCCGAGCGCATCGTGCGGCGCATGAACCCATTCGCCGGCGATCCCTTCTTCGAGCAGTTCTTCGGCCAGCGGATGCCGAACCGCTCCGAGAAGCAGTCCTCGCTCGGTTCCGGCGTCATCCTTGCCGAAGGGATGGTAGTCACCAACAACCACGTCATTGAAGGCGCCGACGACATCAAGATTGCGCTCGCCGACGGGCGCGAATTCCCCTGCGAAATCCTTTTGAAGGACGAGAGCCTGGACTTGGCGGTGCTGCGCATCAAGTCGAAGGAGCGGTTCCCCGTCATGCCGCTGGGCGATTCTGACCGCACCGAAGTGGGTGACCTGGTGCTGGCGATCGGCAATCCGTTTGGTGTCGGCCAGACGGTGACGAGCGGCATCGTGTCGGCGCTCGCGCGCAACCAGGTGCGCTCCGGCGACTTCGGCTTCTTCATCCAGACGGATGCCTCGATCAACCCGGGCAATTCCGGCGGCGCGCTGATGAACATGAATGGCGAACTGCTTGGCATCAACACGGCGATCTTCTCGCGCGGCGGTGGTTCGAACGGCATCGGCTTTGCCATCCCGTCCAACCTGGTGAAGGTTTTCCTGGCCGCCGCTGCCGAAGGCAAGACGATCTTCGAGCGCCCGTTCGTTGGCGCGACGTTTGATGCGGTCACCTCCGATGTCGCTGAAGCGTTGGGCCTCAAGGCGGCTCGCGGTGCGCTGGTCGTTCGCGTGGTCGAAGGCGGTCCGGCTGACCGGGCCGGGTTGAAGCCTGGCGAGGTCATCACCGCCGTCAATGGCATCTCGGTCGAGCATCCGGATGCCTTGGGGTACCGTCTGACAACCGCCGGGCTTGGCAAGCAGGCGACGCTGACCGTCCAGACCGGCGCCGGCCAGCGGCAGGTGAACCTTGCGCTCAACACCGCGCCGGAAACGGTGCCGCGCGAGGAACGGCTCCTGGAGGGCAGGAACCCGTTTGCCGGGCTGCGCGTGGCAAACCTCTCGCCGAAGCTCGCCACCGAGATGCGCATACCGGCTGAAAAGGCAGGCGTCGTTGTCACCGATGTCGTGCGCGGTTCGCCTGCTGCACGCTATGGCTTCCAGCCGAAGGACATCGTCATCTCGCTCAACGGCACGACTGTGACCTCCACCAAGGCGCTGGAAGCCATGCTCGACGACAATCCCGGCTTCTGGCGGGTCGAGATCGAGCGCGATGGTCAGCGGATCCGGCAGTTCTTCCGATGAGCGGTGATCTCTTCGCGCCGAAGGTGCCGGATGAGGTGGCCAATCGGCGGCCTCTGGCCGACCGCCTTCGCCCGAAGACATTGGGGGAAGTGACCGGCCAGGCGCACCTGACCGGTGAAGATGGCGTGCTGCGGCGGATGATCGCTTCCGGCTCGCTCGGATCGATGATCTTCTGGGGCCCGCCCGGCACGGGCAAGACCACCGTCGCGCGGCTCCTGTCTGGAGAGGCGGGGCTGGCCTTCGAGCAGATCTCGGCGATCTTTTCCGGCGTGGCGGACCTGAAGAAGGTGTTTGAGGCGGCACGCCTGCGCCGCATGGACGGGCGCCAGACGCTGCTCTTCGTCGACGAGATCCATCGCTTCAACCGCGCCCAGCAGGACAGCTTCCTGCCCGTCATGGAGGACGGCACCGTCATCCTCATCGGTGCCACGACGGAAAATCCTTCCTTCGAGCTCAATGCCGCTCTTCTGTCGCGGGCCCGGGTGCTGACCTTCCGCTCGCATGATGAAGACAGTTTGCGCGAGCTTCTTGGCCGCGCCGAAGAAGTCGAGAAAAGGCCGCTGCCGCTCGATGAGGGCGCTAGGGAAGCCTTGATCCGTATGGCCGATGGCGATGGCCGCGCCGTGCTGACGCTGGCAGAGGAAGTCTGGCGGGCGGCCCGACCCGACGAGGTGTTTGACACAGCAGCGCTGACGGAGATCGTCCAGCGTCGCGCCCCGGTCTATGACAAGGCGCAGGACGGGCACTACAACCTCATCTCCGCGCTTCACAAATCGGTCCGCGGTTCCGATCCCGATGCCGCGCTCTATTACCTTGCGCGCATGTTCGATGCCGGCGAGGATCCGCTCTATCTCGGCCGTCGACTGGTCCGGATGGCGGTGGAGGATATCGGGCTTGCCGATCCGCAGGCGCTGGTGATCTGCAATGCTGCCAAGGACGCCTATGATTATCTCGGTTCGCCGGAAGGCGAACTGGCGCTGGCGCAGGCTTGTGTCTACCTGGCGAGCGCGCCGAAATCCAACGCGGTCTACACAGCCTTCAAGGCCGCAACGCGGGCGGCGAAGGAAAACGGCTCGCTGCTTCCACCGAAGCATATCCTGAATGCGCCGACGAAGCTGATGAAGGGCGAGGGCTACGGCGATGGTTATCGCTACGACCATGATGAACCCGACGCTTTCTCCGGCCAGGATTATTTTCCGGAGAAGATGGGGCGGCAGGTGTTTTACGATCCGCCGGAGCGCGGTTTCGAACGTGAGATCCGCAAGCGGCTGGACTGGTGGGCGAAGCTTCGCAAGGAGCGAAACGGCGGATAGCCTTTGAGCCCTGGAGCTTAAGAAGCTTGTTTCTGCCCGGCGTTGGCGGGAACGGCCATGATCATGAGCGAGGACTCCGCCAGGCCGTGATGGCCTTCCATGTCGACGATGACGTGCCAGTGGCCGCTGTCGGGAATGACGAGCCGGATGGGCGAGCGACGCGCCACGCCGCCGATATATTTGAAGTCGAGGCGCTCGGTAAAACGCTGGAAATTGCCGGCCGTCATCAGGCGGACGTTGTTCACGGCGTTCAGGGTCACCTCGACCACCGTACCAGCGCGCTGTGCCTTCAGATCGTAATGTGTGAACCGGAAACTCGGGGTGGCCATGCCTGCCTCATGCCGCCAAAATAAAAGTCCGTCAACCTTAACGATCCGCCGTTAACGAAATGTGGAACCGATTGCCAAGTTGCGGGTTAAGTCAATGAAAACAGACATGCATGGCAACACAAGGCCATGCCAAACGAGGCGATCTTCGTCCCCTGCGGTTGCCTCAACAACCATAAATTTTTGACCTCCACTTCAACATCCCGCCGGCTCCCCAGGCGGGATTTTTCTTGCCCGAAAGCCAGCGGCAAAGCAGCGGCGTTTTCAACGCATGATACAGCAATAGCCCGAGGCGTGGACGTGCCCCGGGCTGCTTTTGAGAATCATCCGGCTTGATCGGAGATCAGTGCCGCCGGTTGCGGGGAAGCAGCTCGGTGCGCCTCAACTCATCGATGGCGGAGACAGCGTCCTCGACCCGCCAGCCGGCCTTGACCGCAGCGGCGATCATCTTGACCTCGGCTTCTTCTTCCAAAGCCAGGAAAAGTGGCTCGAGGGCTTCCTGGGCAGTGAGGATATGTTCTTCCGGGGAAGGGACAGACGCGCGTGCGGCGGACGTAGGCATGGTACGCTATGCTCCTCTCTTCTTTTTGTGATCGAATCTTTAGAATAGCGCTGCCTCGCGGAAGTTCCCGCCAAGCTGTGGAAAATTTCGCTTTCGGGCCTCCCTTGATGCTGCTCTTGTTCTTTCGCCCAGCCTCTGCCTAGTTGCACAGCTAAAATACCGCTGATTCGGGTGGCGGGGAAGTCGCCCGCCGGCTTGCGCCGATGCCCAAGGAGATGACGATGACGGACGGCAAGAAATTCCAGATTACCGAGATGCGGCCGAAGATCACCGTGATCGGTGTCGGCGGTGGCGGCGGCAACGCCATCAACAACATGATCGCCGAGGAACTGGCCGGCGTCGATTTCATCGCGGCCAATACCGACGCGCAGGTGCTTGCCACCTCCAAGGCATCGCGCCGCATCCAGCTCGGCGCGCATGTGACCGAAGGCCTCGGTGCCGGCTCGCTGCCGGAAATCGGCCGCGCCGCTGCCGAAGAATCGATCGACGAGATCATGGATCATCTCTCCGGCTCCCACATGTGCTTCGTGACGGCCGGCATGGGCGGCGGCACAGGCACCGGTGCCGCACCGATCATCGCCCAGGCGGCTCGCAATGCCGGCATCCTGACGGTGGGCGTCGTGACGAAGCCCTTCACCTTCGAAGGCAACCGCCGCATGAAGACGGCCGAAGCCGGGATCGAGGAACTGCGTCGCGCGGCCGACACCGTGATCGTCATTCCGAACCAGAACCTGTTCCGCATTGCTGACGCCAAGACGACCTTTGCCGATGCCTTCATGACCGCCGACAAGGTGCTGTTCTCCGGCGTTGGCTGCATCACCGATCTCATCGTCAAGGAAGGCCTGATCAACCTCGATTTTGCCGACGTGAAGTCGGTGATGAAGGGCATGGGCCGCGCGATGATGGGCACCGGCGAAGCTTCCGGCGACGGTCGCGCCCTGACGGCCGCCGAAGCGGCGATTGCCAACCCGCTCCTCGACGACATTTCGATGAAGGGCGCCAAGGGCGTGCTGATCTCGATCTCCGGCGGCTCCGACATGACGCTGTTCGAGGTCGACGAGGCCGCAAGCCGTATCCGTGACGAGGTGATGGACGAGGCCGACATCGTGGTGGGCGCCATCTTCGACCGCAACCTCGACGGCAAGTTCCGCGTCTCGGTGGTGGCGACGGGCCTCGACGGCGATGAACTCGCCGCCGCTGCCGGAACCCAGCCCGGCATGCAGCCGGCGCCGCGTATCCTGCAGTAAGAATTCCGGTCCATTCTTGATGAAAACACGCGGTGACGAGCCGCGTGTTTTTGCGTTTTTGCAAGGGTTACAAATTGTTGATCGAAGGCCGGCGGGCGAGGGCGGTTCGGTTAAGGGACTCTTTAGAGATTCGTGAAAATGGTTCGCAAGACGCAGGCGGCATGACCCGAAGGGCTGAAGTGGGGAGTCGCGACGACTGCGGACCGTGAATGAAAAAAACCGCCTCCGTCCTTGTTTCGACGCGGGCTTTGTATGGAGTAAAGCATGACCATGATGAAGACGCCCTTCGCGCTGGCAATCGTCGCCGCATTTTTCGCTACCCCCCTCTCGGCTGCAGACCTGACCAACTATTCCGAGCCGCCGATGGCAAACGACCCGATCACCGGCCCGAGCGCCGGTTGGGGTGGCGCCTATGTCGGTGGCGACCTTGGTATGGCATCGCGCAAGCTGAACCCGTTTGACGGCGACAAGGGTTTGGTTGTCGGCGTGCACGGCGGCTACAATGTCGACCTCGACAGCGGCGTCATCGGTGCCGAAATCGAAGCGAGCCACCTTGGCAACGTCAAGAGCCGCGTTCCGAACGGCAACATCAAGGAGCAGGGCCGCGTTGCCGCCAAGGCAAAGGCTGGCGTCGGCTTCAACGAAACGCTTGTTTACGGCACGGCCGGTGTTGCTCTCACGAGCTTCAAGGACCACAACGGCACGAACGGCCCGGACGGCTGGAAGCCGGGCTGGATCCTCGGCGCGGGCGTCGAGCAGAAGCTTTCCGACAACCTCTCGGCTCGCTTCGAGTACAACTACACGATGACCAACGACGTGCGCAGCACGACGGGTGGAGTCGCCTCGCGCACCGACGTTCGCGACCAGACGCTCAAGGCTGGCGTGAACTACAAGTTCTAGTTCATGATGAATTGTGGAGGCCAGGCACGCGCTCGTGCCTGGCCTCCATTCCGTTTGTGCTAGACGGGATTGCAGGTCATCCCGTTGCGCCTGGCATTGGCGATGCAATCGCTTTTGTTGTTGTAGCCTTCGGATGATTGCCCAACGATCTTTCCGTTCGAGGCCTTCCGCCGCCAGCGCCATTCGCCGCTGCTCTGGTAAATCTCCCAGGTATCTCCATTCGTTTCCTTGCAGGTTGCCATGCCATCCTCCTTGGTTCGGCAGGAGGACGCTACGCGCAACCGGTCGCGTCTGCTACGAACCACCTGCACGCGCTGGTTGGTGATGTGTCGCGCACCGCGTGTATCGCTGGCACTTCGGAACTTCACCCGCGCCCGCCGGTTTTTGCTCCTCAACAAGGAGACGAGACGTGCGCTTCATTCCGACATCCGTCCACGGCATTGCCGATTATCTCGTATGCCTCGGCATGATCATCCTGGCCTTTGTTGCCGGGGCGCAAGGGGCGGGGTTTGCCGCCTTCGTGATCCTGGGTGTCTTCGGCATCCTCTATTCCCTGTTCACCGATTATGAGCTTGGCTGGAAATCCTACCTGTCGATGCCGGCGCATCTGGCGCTCGATGCCGGTTTTGCCGTCGTGATGCTGGTCCTGCCTTTCCTCGTCGACCTGCCGCCTATGCTTCACCGCTCAAGCTTCGTCATTGCGGTGCTTGCGGCCGTGCTGGTGCTGACGACGCGGATGCAACCGGGGTCGGCGAGGGCGGAGCCGATGGTGTGAACCCTTGGGTGGTATCCGGTGGTGGCGGGGAATGGACGGAGTCCTCCCTTGGCGATCCTCAAAGTTTTGTTTCGGACGGGGCGCTGAAAGCTGCCTCTTGAAGTTTTAGTTTAGGTGACACCTT
>NZ_JALPRY010000034.1:0-5724 GCF_023223505.1 Neorhizobium turbinariae | reverse complement strand
CTGCCTCTTGAAGTTTTAGTTTAGGTGACACCTTTCAGCGCCCCGTTCGGCGGTTTTTGCCCGCGACTTGGGTCTCTCTGCGAGGATCTTGAAGGATGGCGTTTTCCGCCGGTTGCCGGGCGCCTTGGGTTTTTCGTCCCAGGCATCCCGTCGGACTTGAAGGTCCGGCGGCACCATCATCCTCAACCCCCATGTGTGCCGCACAGGCACGTCCGACGCGCTCTTTCGGGCATCAGAAGCAGTGGGTGGTCCGTTCCCGCCTGCTTCCCCCGTCTCGCCGGAGGGAGACCATTTTCCGCGAACCCCGGGGGTGAAGGTTCACGTCCTCCCTTCACCCCCGGCGCCGGCTCCGCATGGCTGGCACGCCTGCCAGCGTATCCGATGCGGAACGGGGCCATTGTCGGAGCGGGTTCTGTGGGCGTGGAAGATCGAGGGTGGTTTTTCGGCTAAGTGATTGAGGATGCTGGAGGTGGGGTGCAAGATTTTCCACCGGGGTGGAGATGCATTACCCCCTCACCAACAAAATCTACGATTTAGCTAAAGCTAAGATCGTGATTTTGTAACCTCTCCCACCAAGGGAGAGGGAGGGCGTCGAGGATGCCGCATCGGCTCCTCTCCCCTTGGGGGAGAGGAAGAAAAATCGGCAGCTTAGGCCGAAGGGCTAAGTGCTAGATTTTTCAGGTGAGGGGATAATGCTTCGCCTCATCTTGTTCCTTTTACCGAATTTGCTGCCCCTCACCCTAACCCTCTCCCCGTTCTGACGGGGAGAGGGGACGTGCCCCACGCCGAACCTCGAATCAGGCCGAGACGGTGCGGCATATCCCTTCTCCCCGCCTGCGGGGAGAAGGTGCCGGCAGGCGGATGAGGGGCAGATGAGAGGTGGGGAGCGATGATTACCTGGCGCACGAGGCGCGAGTTTTTCTCGTTGTCCGCTTCACCAAAGCAGGCTTAGGGTAGCTTGCCTGCTGGCGGGCGCTCCGGACTCCTTGCGGATTCACGAAATGTTCCGTGCAGTCTTTCTGGCCGCACTTGCGTGCGGCCAGGATTCCTATTTGTCGCTTCCGCTAAGGTTGTAGGGAGCCATTGAATTTGTCATTAGAGACACCGAATATGGCAGTTAAATCAATGCGTATATTTTCGCTATCGTGGCGCTGAACGTGTCATCGTACCACCGAGGTCTGTCATTGAGTTCCGCCTGAAGAACCAGTCCAGCCACCGGCTCTTCATTCTTGCGATCTCGGGATGGATGATTTCCTCGATGGCATTCGAGGGCATTGAAGGTGACAGTCTATTTCCCAACTCGTTTCGCGATCTTGCGCGAGCGCTACGACGAGCGCCTGTCCGAGATCGGCCGGGCAGCGGTAGCCGCGAGCAAGGTCCACGGTGACGATCGGATAGATGATGTCTATACAGCGGTACGCGAGACCTTGACGAAGGCTTCGCTGGGTGGCGTTGGGAAATCCGAACGGCGGCTCAGGGAACATCTTTTGGACGAACTCGAAGGACTTTGCCTGGCGTGGCAGAGTGCAGGCGAAGTCGTGCACGACGTTGCGGGCCGTCTGAAAATTGCAGACTTCGTGTCCGAGAACGATGCGTTCGCGGATCTCCAGGACGAGGGAATCTTCCCCGATCTATGTTACGTTCACATAGGCGAGGGGACAGGTCTCGCTCTCCGAAATACGCCGCCACTGTTCATTGATGGCTTCTTCATTCAACCGAGTTGCCTCGGCGATGAAGCGGGAACCATGCTCACTTTCACCTGCGGGATCTCTCAGGGCGCTGAACCTTCGTACGAGCTGGGGTCAATGCTGCGGACGAGCGGGCGTATGGTGAGCGTGTGGATTTCCAGCGATGTTCCCTACGCGAGCCCACGGCTATTCGGTGATCCGGATATCGTTGCGGACTCCGCGATGTATCATGCACTCACCACCGCGGCTGCTTCGATCAGGGTGACGGCCGAGAACGTTCGTTCATTCACACGCTAGCGCGGTCTTAGCGTGGGTTGGGATCGAGGCCAAGCGCAGCCTCAGCGCGGTCTCGGAGGTAGAAGGCATTCTTCATCTGCTTCTTGGGGAATGTCCGGGAAAGACCAGCCGCCTTCAGCCTTTTCGTAGCCCGCGGCGGCCTGAGACCAGACCGTTCACAGCACTCGGCCAGACTGATATAGCGGTTCTCGAAGGCTTTGACCGCTTCGATTGTAACAACCTTCTGCGGGATCTTAGTGTGTGAATTGGGCTCCGTCCGTGTCTCGATGTGACCGTGGGTCATGAGCGGACTGACGCCGTTGCGCGACGTGTTCCATCTCTTCGCTAGGTCCACGGCTGTCATGTAACCGTGTTGTGGGCGCAGGATCCTGCTGTCGACTTCATCCCGGTTGAGCATGAGTGACATGATGCCCGCCTTGCTCGGGTCGATTCCGACGTGCGTCACTTCATTCCGGAGTAGGAGTTTCAGGACTTCCTTATAGGAACATGAGAGAGACTTAGTTACATCCTTGATGGACATTAGGCCGTCAGTGGATCCCGGAGTGCCCTTTGCAAGCAGGTCATCCCGGAGCCTCGTGAGTTCCTTTCTTGAGAATCGTGTAGAAATCTTCGCCTTACGATCATGCGGGATCGTGGGAACGATGATGCGTTCCTCGACTAAGGAGACGAAGCCAGTATAGCTGATCCCGATCAATTCGGCGCCGTCCGTTCCTCGCACAAGATCTCGGATTGCATCAGCCACTGACTCCGCTTTGTCGGCATCGATCACCTCGAGGTTCGTGCCGGGGAGGTTGGTGTAGGCCTCGGTAGTGTGAAGGAATTTCCTAAGTAGGAACGGCGTGATGCCGTATTTCCGTTCGAAAGACGGGTAGCTGAGGTACTTGGCTTCTTGGAACCTGCCGAAGATGCTGCTGGTGTCGGTGAGGAGTAGAGAGTTGTAGGCATGGGCCCTCACTGCGTCCCTCACAGGATCGTATGCAGGATTGTCTAGCTTTTCTGCAAGAAGAGCGTGAAAAGCACCATAGAGCTGGCCGCCGCCATAGTATGCGCTCGGAAGCTTCTCCTTTGTATTGAGGCTTTCAAGGAAGCGGTGCAGGCCTGTCAGACCTTCCTTGAAGAACTCGAACCCTGCGGACGCGGCCTGCCAGAACTCATCGTCTGACTTCTTCAGTGTCCTGACTTTCTTCCCGTACAGTACCACCATTCCCGCCACTTCGCAGATGTCGCCTGCAACATAGATCGGAAGCTGGTCGAGCAGGTCGTTTCCTGGCTTCTCACCCTTGAGACGTCCATAGATGTAACGTTCGAAAAGTGAGAAGTCCCGCGTTGTGGATGCCGCAGCGGCAATGGCGACCTCTCGGCGTAGTTCACCAAGCATGCTGCAGAAGTCATGGGTGTGATTCGGATTGGAACCGATGCCTGCCGATACCAAAGCTCGAGAGTGAATGGGGCAAGTCCGGATGAAGCGTGAGAACCACGTCTTTCTCCCGTACCTGCGTGTGCGCGGACGAAGGTCGACGCGCTGATCGTCCTCGGCAAAGCATGATGGGCAGAATTTGACCGCGGCCCTAGGATGGAAGACCCAGGGTGTCGGGTCTCCCCCGACAGACACGTAATGCTCTCCGACCCTCTTCACCGCTGCCGCCTCGAGGACATCGCGGTCCACGCCGGAGATCTTGGACAATGCGGCAATAGCATCCTCATCGCCGTCGACCACTTTGCGGAACTTGAAGCCGAAATCCTGGCAGAGCTCGAATGCGGTTCGCGCGTTCGCGACTGCCAGTCGGGAGCAGAAGCTCGTAAGGCTCTCGTCCTCGCGCAGTTCTACCTTGATCAGACCCATTACTTGCGCCTCCCTTTCCCGGACGCGGAACTGGCATCCACCGGTCCGAAATTCCCATGGCGGTCGACCGTCCGGATGATCGAGCGCCAGTTGTCGGCATGCATGACGTTCTCAGCGTCATTGTCACCGCATTTCGCTAGGCGGGCGTAGGCTTCGATCCAGTTCTGGGTCGAGACCTCAGTCGAGTCCGTCTCGAGCGCGTCCTCGATAGCGTGATAGATCAACGGCAGGATCAACCCGAAACGGTCACGAGCGCCGTGCATGATGCGGGCAATCAGTTCGAACGGCTGCTCCCGGGACATGGCGAGACCGGCTCGATCCCGGATCAGGTTGTCGAGGATCCACGCCACATATTCCTTGTCCTCCTCGAAGCATAAGTCCTCGACTGCGAACTGATCAGTCCGGCGCTCCATCTCCTTGTGGGGATCATAGTCGACAAGACCATCGATGTCCGGGAGGCCCACCAGCACGAAATGAAGCGGCCACATGACATCCTGCAGGCTGTTCTTCAGCGTGTGAAGGATGATCCGTGGGTCCATCTTCTTCGGTGCGTCGAAGACGTGCTGGAAGTCGTCGATCACCACGAGCTTCGTCCCGAAGTTCCGCAGCGTACGCCTTGTCTTGTGCCCGACTGTCGTAGGCGAGCCGATCACGTTCCCCTCGTACCCCAGCAGTTCCAGGATCTCCCTGTTGAGATCGACCATGCTGCATGCCACGGGAGCGCGCACGTAGAGCGTCGGGCGCATCATCTCACCATACTCGTCCTCGTAGTCGCGAAGCGTCGTCAGGAGCCTCAGCCCGCGCTTCACGATCGTTGACTTGCCTGCCGCTGATTCTCCGCTGATCATCAGGATATGCCCCGGTTCGGAGCCGTCCTGGATCCCACGCTCGATGCGCCGCAGATGCACCTCAAGTTGTTCATCGTTCTTGGTCTTGTAATATGCGGCCTTGACCCTGTTCATGACCTCGAGGATGCGCCGCTGTCGGGCATCAAGGTCGCGATCCGATCCAGCCATTGGAAGTCCCGAGGCGCCGTGGTCCGGTCCGTTCATGCTCATTCCTACTTGTCCTCTGACTTATAGTCCGGATTGAATAGCCGTTTCCGCCTCGCGCCACTGCTCCTTTGCTGTCCACCATCTGAAACATCAGTATGCTGGGATCGCTTGGGAGCCGCCGCCTTGGGGCGGGTCACCTGAGGTGAGACCGCCTGCAGTCCGGCCTCTTTCCGTGCCTTCTCGAAGCGATCAGGGTCGCTTGGGGCGTTGGCGCTTGGGCCTAGGATATCCTTCCGCGAACGGGGCGACACAGGCGGCGATTCTTCTGGTTCAGTGGTGGAGGGCTCCTCCGGAACGGTGTCACCGTAGTCCTGCTGGGCCTTGGGCTGGTACAGATGCCCCTTGATGCTGCGATGGATTCTCAGAAGATCGTCGGCCGTGTGCTGATGCGAGGCGATGTCGTTTCTCTCCTCCGCGACCTCGACCTTGTACATGGTCGCTTTGAGCGCGCGCATGACATTGGCGTGGTCCTTCTGCTCGTCTAACGAGAAGCGCTCCGTCAGCCACTGCTGCGCGATCCGCCAGTGCGTCACCGAAACGCCATCGAATCCTGGGATAGGACACGTGAGCGAGTAGAAGCCCATGCCATCGAGGGTCCTAGCTTTGATTTTGCCGAGGTCCCACGGGTTCACCCGGATGTCCGCCCGACCCTTCTTGTTCTTGTTGATGAACTGTTGAAGCCGCTCATCGAAGTAGGGAATTCCCATGAAGATCAGCCCGTTTCTTCCGATCGGGTGATTGAAGAGCGTAATGTCGAAAGCGCGCTCGTCCTCCTCCGTCAATTGCAACACCTCGTTGTTGATTTGCACTGAGAGCTGACCCGGGATTGCGGGAAATTATC
>NZ_JALPRY010000033.1:0-42363 GCF_023223505.1 Neorhizobium turbinariae | reverse complement strand
TAATTTCCCGCAATCCCGGGTCAGCTCTCAGTGCAAATCAACACCAATCGAAAGCGACAACCCAGGACGGGCGGTAGTACGCTACACGCAGACGGCCGTGAATCTGCGCGAGGGGCCTGGGACCAAGCATGCGGTGATCACAGTTATCCAGAAGGGGATCGCCGTCTCGGTCATTGAATCCCACGGAGGCTGGAGCCGCGTTCAAGTGAACGGCAGCACGACTGGATGGATGGCGACTTCGACGCTTGCCGAACAATGATCGGCATTCAGGCAATAAGGATTCACTGAACCGGACCTTTTCCGATGCGAGCGAAGCTGGCGTCAGAAGCGTGACTTGACGCGGCCGCGGCCGATCTGACCGAAGTACTTAACTTGAACAGAACAGGATGGCGACTGTCGGAACGGCGTTCCCTTCGGCAAAAGTTCTCGTAGCAGGATCGGCCTTTCAGAGCCGATCCTGCTACGAGAGATTCCGCTGGGTTACTTCGCGAACAAGACCATTGCAACGAGACCGCCAAGTGGAGACGGCTCTGTGGAGAACGGATCATAGGCACAAGGCGCCGAAAAAACCGCAATCGCCAGCATGCCGGCAATGATAGTGCGCTTCGTCGTCTTCCCGGACGTGGAATGAAGGCTACGCGACATGCAGCGCGACCTGAATGTTGCCGCGCGTCGCCTTCGAATAAGGGCACGTCTGATGGGCTTCCTCGACGAGCGTACGGGCAAGCTCGGGATCGAGGCCCGGAAGGCTGACATTCAGGCGGGCTTGCAGGAAATAGGCACCGTCGGTGGTGCCGAGATCGACTTCCGCATCCACGGCCGTGTCGGCCGGCAGCCTAAGCTTGCGCTTGCCCGCGGCAAGCCCCATCGCGCCGATAAAGCAGGCCGACCAGCCGGCCGCGAAGAGCTGTTCCGGATTGGTGCCCGGCTGAAGGGTGCCTGGAGGAGACAGCTTGACGTCGAGTTCGGCATCGTCGCTGCGCGAAAAGCCGTCGCGTCCCCCGGTCGTGTGGGTCTTGCCTGTATAGAGAACCTTCTGGATCATCGTCATGAGACACTCCTTTGTTCTGTCGCTTAGGGCGACGTCAGTAGACGGGAGCGGTTTGAAGGACGGATGTGTCCGGGATGTTTTCCACAACATCCGAAGTGTATCAGAGCGTAGCTGCAGGGGGCGAGAAACGCTCCCGCACAGAAGCTACTTCAACTAGCCGAAAGTGACTTCCGCCGCGAGGCCTCCGCCAACACGATTGTAGAGCCGGATCGTGCCACCGATGGTGCCCGCAAGCTGCTGAGCTATCGCAAGGCCGAGCCCCGTGCCGCCGGTTTCGCGATTGCGGGATTGCTCCAGCCTGAAAAATGGTTGCGTGACCGCTTCCAGCTTCTCCTCAGGAATGCCCGGCCCGCGATCTAGCACGGTGATAACCGTGCCTCCATCCTGAAGTCGCCCGACCTCAATCTCAGCACTGCCAGCAAATTTGAGAGCATTATCGATAAGATTCGTGAGGATTCGGCGGAGCGCATGCGGCTTGGTCGACGCGATTCCCTGCACGATGCCGACAACCGTTACCGCATTCCCGGTATCTTGGTAATCGTAAGAGATGCTGTCGACAAAGGAGGCCAGATCAATGCGAGAGGTCTTTTCGCCGCTGCCATGCGAACTGCGGGCATAGGAGATGCCGTCCTGCACTAGACGTTCGAGTTCGCGCAGGTCGCTGATCAACTTGTCCTTGTCGGCTGAGTCGTCTGCCATGTCGACGCGCAACCGCATGCGGGTGATCGGCGTCTGGAGGTCGTGTGAGATTGCGGCAAGAATCTGCACACGTTCCTCGAGATAGTGGGCGATGCGCTCGCGCATGGCGTTGAAGGCACGCGCCGCGTTGGCTACTTCGGTGGGCCCCTCTTCGCTGAGAGCAGGTTCCGGTCGATTGGGGTCGAGCGCATCCGCGGCAGCGGCAAGCATCCCCAGCGGCCGGGTCGCCTGCCGGACGGCGAGCCAGGCGAACAGAACGAGCAGCACCATTTGCAAGCAGAAAACATAAGGCAGCCAATGTGCGACTGGCATGACGCCGCGTGGCGTAATATCGATAGTCAGTGGGCTGCCGTCACTAAGCGTCAGATGCGCCTGAAGCCGCATCACGTCACCGGGAATGGACTCGACTCTTATGGGAAAGCGATGGCCGACTGCCTCTTCTACCCGGGCGGCAATTTCGGTGCTTCGATCTGATCTGTCGGGCACACCCTTAATCCCGTGGCCTAGCACAAACCGATAGTTGCTCCGGCTCAGCCAATCGGTGAAATTTGCTCTCTCGTTCTCCGGCAAACGGTCGAGGATGGCGATGGAAGTGGCGACATCGCTTTCAAGCGTACCTAGCATCATGGCTTTCGCAGAAATGTAGCGTTCGCGGTAAAGCACGCTGAATGAGAGACCATAGGCGATTGCCAGCCCAGTGAACAGGATGACGAAGATCCGCGCGCGCAACGTACTTGGCCACGGCAGTGCACGTGCGAGGCCCTTGGCCGTCATGGACGTGGCTCCGATATCTCGACAGGAACGGAAAACACGTATCCTTCGCTGCGAACGGTCTTAATGTAAGTCGGTTCGCGCGCGTCATCGCCGAGCCGCTGGCGCAGCCGGCTGACCAGCAGGTCGATGGAACGATCGAACAGGTCGGCGTCCCGCCCTTGGGTAAGATTAAGAAGCTGGTCCCGGTTGAGGACACGCCGAGGATGATCGATGAAGACGCGGAGCAGGCGGTACTCGGCGCCGCTCAGCGTTACCTCTGTGCCCTGACGGTCGATGAGGTGGCGGCCGACGGTGTCGAGCCGCCAGTCGCCGAATGCCAGCACTTGCCCGGCTTCGCTGATCTGCAGGTTGGGCGGCAACATACGCGTCCGGCGCAGCACGGCCCTTACGCGTGCTAGTAGTTCGCGTGCGGCGAAGGGTTTGGCGAGATAGTCGTCGGCTCCCATCTCAAGGCCGATGATACGGTCCGTCTCGTCACTGCGGGCCGTCAGCATGAGGATTGGGATCGCCTTGTGCTTGCCAGCGCGCAGTTCGCGGCAGAGTACCAGGCCGTCGTCGCCCGGCATCATCAAGTCGAGGACGATCAGATCGACGGCGTTCGCTTCCAGGAAGCTGCGCATCTGGCGGCCATCGGCGGCCACGGAGGCCCGCAAGCCGTTCTTCTTCAAGTAGGACGACAACAGCTCGCGGATCTCGCGGTCGTCATCGACGATAAGGATATGGTCGACGTGCTCCATGGACTGCCTTTCAGATCCTTCCGGTCGATATGGCGGCTCGATCCGCTCTTCTTACCCGTGGAATCGACCTCCGCGAAGCGGAGAATTCTCCTGCGGCAACCGACGGCTTCCTAGAATTTGGCGACGTCGATAACCGCCTGGGCGAACGCTTGGGGCGCTTCCTGCGGTAGGTTGTGACAGATACCGCCGCCGATGTTGCGATGTTCGTACTTCCCGGAAAACTTCTTGGCATACACCGCCGGATCGGGATGCGGGGCGCCATTGGCATCGCCCTCCATCGTGATCGTGGGTAGGGTGATGACTGGTCCCATCGCGAGCTTTTCTTCATAGGCGTCATATTTCGCCTCCCCCTCCGCGAGCCCCAGCCGCCAGCGATAGTTATGGATCGAGATCGCGACATGATCCAGATTCTCAAACGCGGCGGCCGATCGCTCGAAGGTCGCATCGTCGAAATTCCAGGTCGGCGAGGCCGTCCGCCAGATCAGCTTGGCAAACTCGCGCGTGTTCGCTGCATAGCCGAGGCGGCCGCGTTCGGTGGCAAAATAGAACTGATACCACCAGGAAAGCTCCGCCGCCGGCGGCAGCGGCTTCCTGTTCGCCTCCCGGCTTCCGATCAGATAGCCGCTTACCGAGACCATCGCCGTGCAACGCTCCGGCCATAGCGCCGCCATGATATTGACCGTGCGCGCACCCCAGTCATAGCCGGCGACGATCGCCTCTCCGATAGCGAGCGCGTCCATCAGCGCGATCATGTCGGCGGCAAGCGGCGACTGCTGGCCATTGCGCGGCGTATCTTCCGACAGGAAGCGCGTCGTGCCGTAGCCGCGAAGGTAGGGAGTGATGACGCGATAGCCGGCAGATGCGAGGATCGGCGCGACCTCTACGAAACTATAGATGTCGTAAGGCCAGCCGTGCACCAGCAGGACGGCCGGACCGTCCGCCGGGCCCGCCTCCGCATAGCCGACCCTCAGCACGCCCGCGTCGATCTGTTTCAGCACCTCGAATGAGGTGTGTCCGTCGGACTTGGCTGCTCCCAGAGGCAGTCCCGCATTCGGCTGCGCGCTCGCCTTGGAAGTGACGCCGAATTCGACGGCGGCGACGATCATTGCGGCCATGCCGAAGAGACGGCGGCGGTGATGATTGATTTCGTTGCACATGGATTCTATCCGATCCGTGTTGATCACGATCGGTAGAAAGCTAGTGGCATGTATTCCTGATGGGTCCCGCCCTCCCCTCTATCGAAAGCGGATGTAGCATCCAGCCGTCAGGATACGTTTCAATACAATTCCGTCGAAATAGGACACATCCGGGATACGTCAGGTCGACCAGATGGCCCTGCTGTTGGCCGAGCCGCATCGCCGTCCAGAGGCCTAACCCGATTTTAAAGGAAACGATGATGACTCATCTTATCATTGCCTATCTCGGAGGTGCGCTGACGATTCTCAGCCCTTGCATCCTCCCGATCCTTCCTTTCGTCTTCGCCCGCGCCGGGCAGCCCTTTGTCCGCAGCACGCTGCCTATGCTCCTCGGCATAGCCGCCACGTTCGCGCTTGTCGCGACTCTTGCCGCTGTCGGCGGAAGCTGGGCCATTCACGCCAATGAATATGGTCGCCTTGCAGCGCTCCTTCTCCTCGCCATCTTCGGCGCCAGCATGCTTTCGCCCCATGTCGCGGCTATGATTACCCAGCCGATCGTCGACTTTGGCAATAGGTTGCTAACCGCTTCCGGCAGGACAAATGTAGCACCGACCGCGGCGAGTTCGCTTATCCTTGGCATCGCCACCGGCCTGCTCTGGGCGCCCTGCGCGGGGCCAATCCTCGGCCTCGTACTGACGGGAGCGGCCTTACAAGGTGTCAACCTCCAGACCACACTCCTGCTCACGGCCTATGCCTCGGGCGCCGCAACCTCGCTGGCAGTCGCCGTGGTCGTTGGCGGCAGGGTGTTTGCGGGCATGAAGCGATCACTTCGCGTCACCGAACGCATCCGTCAGGCTCTGGGCACGGCCGTCCTCTTTGGAGTCGCGGTCATCGCCCTGGGCCTGGATAGCGGCCTTTTGGCGGGGCTTTCCTATGCTAGCACCACATCCCTCGAACAGGCCGTGCTTGATCGGCTGCATACCGATCAGACAACCTCCGGCGTACCAAGCGAATTCGCCAGCAATGGCACGATGGCTGCTTCCGCCGACACCTCAGGGCCGTTCCGCAGCGATTTGTCGATCGAAGGCCCAGCGCCCTCTCTGAGCGGCGCGGTCGAATGGCTGAACTCGCCGCCGCTCGATATTAATCAGTTGCGAGGCAAAGTCGTGCTCGTCGATTTCTGGACCTATTCCTGCATCAACTGCATCCGCACGCTGCCTTATGTCCGTGCCTGGGCCGAAAAATACGAGGATCAGGGCCTCGTGGTGATCGGCGTACATGCCCCGGAATTCGCCTTCGAGAAGAATCTCGACAACGTCCGGAAAGCCGTTCGCGATTTCCAGATCGACTATCCGGTCGCGGTCGACAACGACTACAGAATCTGGCGCGCCTTCGAGAACAGCTACTGGCCGGCCCATTATCTCATTGATGCCAAGGGTCAGGTTCGCTACCACCACTTCGGCGAAGGCAACTACTACCAGACCGAGCGCGCAATCCAGGACCTGCTGCGCGAAGCCGGCGGCGAGATGGCCGCAAGCTCCACCGTGACGCCGGATGCTAAGGGTGCGGAAGCAGGCCCCGATCTGAAGAATATCCGTTCGGGCGAAACGTATCTCGGTTACAAGCGCGCCACCAACTTCACCTCGCGAGAAACCCTGCGCGCTGATGCGCCCCGCGAATACTCGGTGGAGGAACCTAGCCTCAACGAATGGGGCCTCTCGGGTACCTGGACCATCGGTGCCGAGCAGGCGACCCTCGACCAGCCGGAAGGCGGCATCGCCTATCGCTTCAGCGCCCGCGACCTGCATTTGGTCCTTGGGCCCGGGGCATCCGGGAAGCCCGTCCGCTTCCGCGTGACGATCGACGGCAAAGCGCCCGGAGCCGACCATGGCGCCGATGTCGATGCCGACGGCTACGGCACGGTAGCCGCGACCAGGCTATACCAACTCGTCCGCCAGTCCGGCGACGTGGAAGGAAGGACCTTCAACATCCGATTCATTGATTCCGGCGTCGAAGCTTACGCATTTACTTTCGGCTGAAGTACCCGCTCCACTCGCTGGCGAGAGACTAGTTATCAGATTATCATACTTCCAAGCTTTCTGCGACTGCCAAGCCCTCTGAGCGTGCCTTAACAGTGGGAGTACGACGTAAGGCGACAGTCGCACTCCCACCAAGATCATATCAGTGGTCGCAATGGAGGGTCGAGGTGACCACGGCTATGACCGCTTCTGCGTGATCGACAGGTCGCATCAGGCCCTGATCAGGGCGACAGGAGCGGGTCGTCGTTCCCATCCTGCCGGTTAGTGTTCGCAACGGGGCGGGTTGTTCCCGCTTGGCGATCGCCGGCCTGAGCATCCAACGCACCAGCACCAATGTTCATCCCGGCTTCCTGCCTCTGACCATTGACACCCATGGCTTCAAGAATCGCCTTGCGGATCTCGGCTTCGATCGCTTCGCGATCTTCTGGCGACATTGCCTTCAGGTCGTCTTCAGTCAGGCCGTGTGCATCGAGATACTGTTCCCGGATACGTTCGGCAAAGCTTTTGCTTGCCAGGTCCATGAACTCGTCCTCGGGTGTCGTGGAGGGCGCTTTACCAAGAAAGGCATCGTTGGCACTCTGGTCGATCTCGACACCTTGGCCCTCCATCGACCACAGCATGTCGGCAAGTTTGGCTCCAAACATCGGGTCGCTGCCCGTGAGTCCTCCGGACGACGGATGCCGCATCAGGCTGTTAGGATCGCCGCTCTCACTACCAGCCTTGTTGGTGCTCCTGTTGCCAAAAACGTTAGAAAGGGAAGATGCGTAATAGGTGTTGGTGCTGCCAATCGTCGTCATCGCGACTCTCCTCGTTCGTTGAGGCCTCAACTGACGAGTGGCATAGGTGTCGAAGCATGCATGGAACTTGTGAGAATTTCTCTATCTAGCCCGTCCACCTCAGTCCGGAATCGAAGCAGGCTGGGAGGATGCATGACGGGAGGGTTGAGGGTTTTGGCTTGTTTGTGTGGTGCACGTCAGCCCCTTTAGCTCGCCTGTTGGCCGATCATCGAGAGGCGGTCGGGCAGTCCGGCGTTGCGATGCAATTCCCGACGGCGACTTCTCGACCCGATACCCCAGTACAATGCCGTCAGTGGGATTCTGCTGTTACCATTCCTTAGCTTCGACCGAGGATGGTGTTGAAAAAGATGCTAGACAAGCGTCCAAAAGGTATTCGAGCCGATAAGGAGCCTGCCGGAGGATGGGGCGCACTGAAGGCCGTGGTACGAACCCTGAAGCGCCAGCAGATCGTCGGACAGGGTGCCACGACCCTGCTCAAGGCCAACCAGCCCGAAGGGTTTGACTGCCCCGGCTGCGCGTGGCCGGATCCGAAGCATACTTCGTCCTTCGAATTTTGCGAAAATGGTGCGAAAGCCATCGCATGGGAGTCGACCGCAAAGCGAGCGGACCCCGGCTTCTTTCAAGAAAACTCCGTTGCAGCTCTCTGGACCTGGACTGATCACGACCTCGAAAACCAGGGTCGCCTCACGCACCCGCTGATCTACAATCACGACACGGATCGATACGAGCCGATCGAATGGTCTGAGGCATTCTCAACCGTCGGCGCGGAACTGAACAGGATCCCGGACCCAAACCAAGCCGAGTTCTACACGTCCGGGCGGGCGTCGAACGAAGCCGCTTTCCTCTATCAGCTCTTCGTTCGGGCGTATGGCACGAACAACTTCCCCGACTGCTCCAACATGTGCCACGAGGCAACGAGCGTCGGCCTCCCGAAATCGATCGGCATAGGCAAGGGTACAGTGACCCTAGAGGACTTTGACCGCTGCGACGCTATCTTCAGCTTTGGTCATAATCCCGGGACCAACCATCCGCGGATGATGACGACGCTGCGCAACGCTTCACGACGCGGTGTGCCGATTGTCGTCTTCAATCCGCTCAGGGAGCGGGCGCTCGAGAGGTTCGCCGCCCCGCAGAACCCGATCGAAATGGCGACGTTCTCCTCGACCCCCATCGCTTCCCAATACTACCAGATCAGAATCGGGGGCGACTTTTCCGCTCTGAAGGGGCTGATGAAGCGTGTGTTCGAGCGCGATGCAGAAGATCTCGCGCGCGGCGGGGGCGGCGTCCTTGACCGGCAGTTCATCGCTGAACACACCCTCGGTATAGACGAACTGAGGATTGATCTCGAAAGCACGAGTTGGGAAGACATCGTCCGATGCTCAGGCTTGTCGAAGGAGGCCCTCTTTCGAGCAGCGGAGACCTATGTCCGGGCCAAGAGTGTAATCCTCTGCTATGGCATGGGTGTCACTCAGCAAAGCCGCGGAACACTCAACGTCCAACAGATCGCCAATCTCCTGATGCTTAGAGGCAACATCGGTCGAGAAGGCGCCGGCATCTGCCCTCTCCGTGGGCACTCGAACGTACAGGGAGACCGCACCGTCGGCATCACTGAGGCTCCAGACAAGACGCTGATCGAAGGCTTAGAGCGGGCGTTCGGATTTCGTGCTCCCACTTTGAAGGGACACAACGCTATCCAGGCCA
Organism: Neorhizobium turbinariae; assembly: GCF_023223505.1. NCBI lineage: Bacteria > Pseudomonadati > Pseudomonadota > Alphaproteobacteria > Hyphomicrobiales > Rhizobiaceae > Neorhizobium > Neorhizobium turbinariae. The sequence goes on along the minus strand of NZ_JALPRY010000033.1, from coordinate 33,429 downwards.
TCCAGGCAATCATCTCCGGAAAATCAAGGGCGCTCGTTTGTCTCGGTGGCAATCTCGCGGTCGCGATTTCCGACTTCGAGTTGGTTGCCGATGGGATGAGGAAGCTCGACCTGGCGGTCCACATCGCCACTAAACTGAACCGCTCCCATCTCCTGACCGCAAAGACGTCGATTGTCCTCCCCTGCCTCGGTCGCACCGACTTAGACATTCAGGCATCGGGACCGCAGTCGGTCACCGTCGAGGATTCGATGTCCGTAGTACATGCTTCTCGTGGATTCCTGCCCCCGCCGAGTCCACTTCTGAAGTCGGAGCCAGCCGTCATCGCTGGTATCGCCAAGGCGACGCTAGGTGCCAAGTACGGCATCGACTGGGGCGGAATGGTCGCCAACTATGACCGCATCCGGGACAAGATCGAGGAGGTCTTTCCGATCTTCTCCGACTTTAACAAGCGCGTCCGTTTCAAGGGTGGTTTCCGGCTCGACATTCCTCCATCGAACCGCAAATGGAACACCGCTAGTGGAAAGGCGACCTTCGTGGTTGCTTCTGGCCTTAGGGAGGATCCGCTACTAGACGATCCGGGCACATTGGTACTGACGACCCTACGAAGCCACGATCAGTACAACACCACCGTCTACGGCCTCGACGATCGATATCGTGGCGTATTCGGCCGCCGAGACGTGGTCTTCATGAACAGGGACGATTTAGCCGAACGAGGCTTATCCGACGGCGACAGGGTCGACGTCACCAGCATCAACGAAGATGTAGGGCGAACCCGGTCAGTAAGAGGATTTATCGCAGTCGCCTACGATCTCCCACGGGGATCGGTGGCTGGCTACTATCCTGAGATGAATGCTGTAATTCCCCTCAACCATTTCGATCGGTTGTCAGGAACGCCGGCTTTCAAGGGCATTCCAATCGCAGTCGCAGCAGCAGGCTGATGTCCGCCACATCTGCGGCCCGAAGTGCATCGCCGTTCTAGTCCGCGCACGACCCTCGGGATCGTATCAGGCCCAAAGGGGCGGACAGGCCTCGAACGGAGTGATGGTTTCTAAAAATACGCCGGGCGCCACCGCAGCTACGGTCCTCTGGTAAGAATTGGAGCGCTCGATACGTGTAGAACGGGAGCAAGAGATGCCAATCGTCAGACTAGATGTCGTCAGAGGACGTTCCCCGGAAGAATTGAATGAACTGCTGGACACCGTACATGAAGCGGTCGTGGACAGCCTTGGAGTTCCCATCTCCGACCGCTACGAGATCCTCACGGAGCACCTTCCGTCTCAGATCGTGGCACTGGACACGGGCCTCGGCTTCAAGCGCAGCGAGAGCATCGTCATCGTCCAGATCACGACCCGCCCTCGGTCCCTTGGAGAAAAGAAGAGCCTCTACAATCGACTAGCGGAGTTGCTCGCGGAACGCTGCGGCTTGCCATCGTCAGACCTTGTGGTGGCGCTCGTAGAGAACACTGACGCCGACTGGTCATTCGGCGGGGGCGAAGCGCAGTTTCTGACCGGTGCCCTTCCGACGTAACAACCGTCCGGCGTGGCAGCATAAGTCACAGTAGCTTCCCAACCAGATCGCTTGAGGAAATTCCATGCGTTTTCGCAACACCCCCTTGCACCGCCTCCTGCTCCTTTCCGTCATGTTCTCGGGCTCGCTTGCTCATGGCCAGGATGCGTCATCGACACCCCAAGTGTCAGTGGCACGACCGTTGGTCAGGAAGATCGTCGACAAGGACCATTTCATCGGCCGCTTTCAGGCGTCCGAAAAGGTTTCAGTCCGCTCGCGCGTTGGCGGTTATCTGGAGGCGATCGACTTCAAGGACGGCCAGAGGGTCACGAAGGGTGACCAGCTCTTCGTGATCGACCAGCGACCGTTTATCACCACGCTGAGTGAATCGAGTGCCAAGCTAGCGGTTGCTCAGTCGGTCCTCACCTATGCCCAGACTGAATTCGACCGCGTCCAAGCTCTGGTGAAATCGGGCAGCTCGACGGTCTCCGCCCTCGACGACCGTCGCAAAGAACTCGACTCCGCTCGAGCAGACCTGCAGGGGGCGGAGGCAAACGTCGAGCGCGCGCCAGGCTCGATCTCGCATACAGTAAAATCATGGCGCCTCTGAGCGGTCGGATCGGGCGTCACCTCGTCTCAGTCGGAAATCTCGTGCAACCCGATCAAACCGAACTTACGACCATCGTTGCCACGGATCCTATCCATTTCTACTTTGACATCGACGAGCGACGCCTGCTCGACTACGCGAATGCCGCGCACAAGAACGACACATACCTGCAGGAAGGAGCGGGTGGTCTGAAGGTGGTCGTTCGGCTGGCGGACGAGCGGTCGCCCACCTTTTCCGGGACGCTGGACTTCGCTGAGAACAGCATCGATCCTGAAACCGGCACACTGCGAGCCAGGGCTCGATTTGCCAATCCTTCCCACACGCTCCAACCGGGCCTGTTCGGTCACGTCGAGATCGAAGCCTCGAGCCCCTATGAGGCAATCCTGATACCTGACGAAGCTGTCGCGGCAGATCAGAACGAGCGCATTGTCTATGTGCTCGACGCTGACAGCACGATCAGAAGCGTGCCGGTCCAACTAGGGTCGAAGATCTACGGCTACAGGGTTGTCCAGGCTGGTCTCAAGGGCGATGAACGCGTTGTAGTCGGAGGCGTCGTCCGGGTTCGGCCCGGCGCAAAGGTGAACCCCGTCCACACGGAACTACCACTGGAAATCAGATCAGATGTTCCTGCAAGTTCAGCGGCAGCGACCGTGACAAATAAGGCCGTACGATGAGGTTCCCGCACTTCTTCGTCGACCGACCGATCTTCGCTTCGGTCATCTCCTTGGTCCTACTGATCGTTGGAGCGGTCTCCTATCTCGGCCTTGCGGTCGCGCAATACCCCGAGATCGCACCGCCTACGATCGTGGTAAGGACGTCGTATCCCGGCGCGGATCCGCAGACTATCGCCGACACCGTCGCGGCACCGATAGAGCAGCAGGTAAATGGTGTGGAGGACATGCTCTACATGTCCTCCTACTCGAGCGTCGATGGCAACATGGCGCTGACGGTCTCCTTCAAGCTTGGGACGGACCTCGACACGGCGCAGGTGCTCGTTCAGAACCGAGTGGCTGTCGCCCTGCCCCGTCTGCCTCAAGAGGTCCAGCGGCTCGGGGTCACCACCGCCAAGAGTTCGCCTGACCTAATGATGGTGATCCACATCCTGTCGCCGACTGGACGCTATGACCAGCTCTATGCCTCGAACTACGCCCGAAACCGCATCCGAGACGTGCTCGTACGTATTGACGGAGTCGGCGACGTGCAGATTTTTGGCGAACGCCAATTTTCCATGCGTGTCTGGCTCGATCCCCGGAGGCTGTCTGCTTACGACATGACGGCCGCCGACGCGGTAGGCGCGTTGCGCGATCAGAACGTGCAGGTATCCGGAGGTGCGATCGGAGCACCACCCGCGGGAAACAACAACGCGTTCCAGTATTCGGTTCGCGCCGACGGTCGGTTTTCAGATGAGCGACAATTCCGCTCGGTCATCGTGAAGGCTACCTCAGACGGGCGTCTCGTCAAGCTCGAAGATGTCGCTCGCGTGGAACTTGGTGCACAGGACTATGTGACCAACAGCTACCTGGACAACAACCCGGCGATAGGACTAGGAATCTTCGCCCGGCCGGGTACCAACGCCCTTCAAACTGCTGGGCAAATTAACGACATCATGGCGGACCTCTCGAAGGATTTCCCGCCGGGCCTCGAATATCGTGTCGTCTACGACACGACCCAATTCGTCTCCGAATCCATTTACGAAGTCAACAGGACGATCGCCGAAGCGGTGGTTCTAGTCGCGATAGTCGTCTTCGTTTTCTTACAGTCGTGGCGCACCTCGATCATTCCGATCGTGGCCATTCCGGTATCGCTTGTCGGCACCTCTGCCTTCCTTTCGATCTTCGGCATGTCGCTTAACATGCTCACGCTATTCGGTCTTGTACTAGCGATCGGGATCGTGGTCGACGACGCCATCGTCGTAGTGGAGAACATCGAGCGCCATCTTGCCAACGGCATGAGCCCGCGCAGAGCCGCTCATGCGACCATGAGCGAGGTGGGGATGGCCGTAGTAGCGATTTCGGTGGTCTTGATAGCAGTCTTCGCGCCCACGGCGTTCATACCAGGCATTCCGGGGCAATTTTACAGACAGTTTGCTGTAACCATCTCCGTCGCGACGGCTATTTCTGCGGTCACCTCGTTGACTCTCTCTTCTGCGCTGGCAGCAATCGTGCTGAAGAAGCATGAGAACCATGCTGAACGGGCGAATGTCATTTCAACTTTCGTAAGAGGAGCTGCGAGCGGGTTCAACCGGGGCTTCGACGCCTTAAGCAACGCCTATTCTTCGATCGTCCGCTTCATTGTCCGGAGCCGAATACGAGTCGGCGGCGCCATGTTGGCCTTCGTTGGTCTTCTTGGGGTACATGGTTCATCAGCACCAAGGTACCGAGCGGCTTCATCCCTGTCATGGATCAGGGCTACGCGATCGTCATAGTTCAGCTTCCGGAAGGCTCATCGCTCGAAAGGACCGACTCGGTGATCCGCGATGTCGCGGACGCTGCGAGGAACGTCCCTGGCGTCGGCAACGCCGTAGAATTCGCAGGCTTCAGCGGCGCGACCTTCACCAACGCGTCCAACGCAGGTGTTGTCTTCACGCCTTTCAAGCCATTCGAGGAAAGACTGGAGGCGGGCCATACCGCTGAAAAAATCATTGGAACACTCTATTCAAAACTTCAAAGTTTCGATGAGGCGTTCATCATCGCCATTCCGCCGCCGCCCGTGCAAGGGATTGGAAATTCGGGCGGCTTCAAGATGCAAATCATGGACCAGGAAAACTCCACCATGACCCGTGCGCTTGGCCTTGCGTGGCAGATCGGAGCCGTTGCGAACCAGACGCCGGGGCTCACCGGCGTATTCACGACTTTCTCAGAATCTACTCCAGAGTTCTTCGTCGATATCGATCGTGATAAGGCCGAATACCTCAATGTGACCATACCAAACATCTTCGACACGCTGTCGAGCAACCTGGGCATCTCCTACGTGAACGACTTCAACGCCTTCGGACATGTTTACCAAGTGCGGGCGCAGGCGGGCGAACAGTTCCGTATGGAGAAGGGAGACATCCTCGATCTGAAGGTCAGATCCGCGGCCGGGGCGTTGGTTCCGCTGGGAACGCTCGCCGAGATTCGTGAGACAAGCGGCCCAGCGCTCGTGCAGCGATACAACATGTACGTGTCGGTTCCCCTTCAGGGCAACGCCGCGATGGGCTTCTCGACAGGTGAGGCGATCGAGAAGATTGAAGCGATAGCTTCCAAGGCTCTTCCCCGAGGAACCACCTTCGAGTGGACTGAGCTTGCGTACCAGCAGACGCATACGGGCGGCAGCGCAGTGTGGATTTTCGCCCTTTCGGTCATCTTTGTGTTCCTGGCGCTTTCGGCCCAGTACGAGAGCTGGGTACTGCCTCTGGCGATTATCCTGATCGTACCCCTGGCTGTGCTGGCAGCGCTAATCGGCGTTTACCTCCGTGGACAGGACAATAACATACTAACGCAGATCGGCTTCGTCGTGCTGATAGGACTCGCAGCGAAGAACGCGATCCTGATTGTGGAGTTCGCCCGGCAGGCGCAGGAGCGAGGAAATACCGCAGTCGAATCCGCAGTCGAAGCGTGCCGGCTCCGCCTTCGCCCGATCCTGATGACCGCCTTCGCTTTCATCTTCGGCGTGCTTCCGTTGATGTTCGCGAAGGGAGCAGGCGCGGAGATGCGACAGTCTCTCGGCACTGCTGTCTTCAGTGGCATGCTCGGCGTGACGGTTTTCGGATTATTCTTCACGCCTGTTTTCTACGTGCTCTTAAGGGCCGAATACAAGCACCGGACACCGGAGCAGGAAATCGAAGAAGATGCCCTAACGTTAGAAAGCCAAGACAAAGTCGTTCGGGGTTAGGCGTAATCTGGCGGATCAGAATTTCCCATTTTCAAGCGTGTAGTTCGCGGCGGCGGTAGTGCCGGAAGCCCTAAAACCTGTGTCGCTATCTAGTCTAGTGGGCTTGGCCCAATACGTAGGTCTAGCCGATACTTAGGTGCAATTCCGCAACGAGGGCAATCAGCGTAGTCTCCAAATATCGCCTCTCCTCCTCCCAGGCGATACGCTCTAGTAGCGAAACGCTCCCGCGTCGTTCCCCTCCGCCGGAGCGCGCGGATCCTCCCAAGGTCCGCCAGGCCGCCTCCATCCGCCGGAGGCGGCCTTTTTCTAACATCCTCGCCTAAAGTTTCGGAAGGCGTATTCTTCGTAAGCGACAAGCAGACCCCATCTGGCGAAGCAGCTTAGCGATCGGCTACCTGTAGCGGCCACGATGAAGTGCTGTGAGCTTCTATGTCTGCGCCTAGCTCTGGAACTAGAACCTTCCATATCATTGAGGCTGTTGCGGACCGCTTTGAAGGCGCGCCTCGCAGCTTCGCCGGCGCTGGTCGGAGGACTTCAAAGAGCGGGCGGTAGCAGAGGCTACTCGAGCCTGGCTCGAGCGTTTCAGCAATCGCACGACGGCTCGATATCCACCCGTCACAACTGTTTGGCTGGCGTCGCACCGCCTTGCGCTCTCGCAAGGAGAGCGCAAGACCCGATATCCGCTTTCCGACGTTCGTGGCGAGGCCCTCTATGGCTGAGATGGGGGCGCGAAGCAGCCTCGAACGCCGCAACCCCGGCAGCTAGCACCTGCTGCCGAACTCGACGTTATCGAATTCGGCTTACTGTAGGCACGTTCCCCGAACTGCCACAAGCCATAAGACGCGGAAAATCCGTCCACGTGAAATCCGAGCCGCTGAAAATGCAAGATATTCCCCGCACCGGTTCTAAGCCACGTTTGTTAGATTTTTCAAAAGTATTCAGAGGTAAGCAACTCAGGCACCAAGGAGCGTAACATGGATGCACAATCTGCTCACTGCGCTAGAAGTCACCCTTCCCAGGACGAGATCGCTAGGGCGGCCGGATACCTGAGCGAGGCCAATCAGCTTCTTGCGCAACGTTTCAGCTACTCGTTGATCGCCCACTCAATGGCTCTCACCGCATATGCAACGGCAATCGTAGGACAACGAGAGAGTTTCATAGCCTTCATCGTAGCTGTTTTCGGATTGTATTTTGCGCATGTGCAGTTCGCGATCACCCACACGCTTTCAAAGAAAATCGACGCTCTGCGTGAGCGTTATCTTGAACATGACGCGGTCTACCTCGTCTACAAGAGGGCAAGCGGAGGCTCGCGCCGGCGCGGAATCCAAACCGTGGAAGTTCCTACCATGATCGCGGCCATGTGGACCGTTCTGATCGCCTATACAGTCTGGCCCATTGCTGTTCGGATCATTCAGGAATTGTCAGCCTAAACCTTCACAGAAGCTTGCGAAGGCCCCGAAGGACAGCCGGTGATCGCATCAGGTTTCGCACCATGACTTTGCCACAGCTCCCCTGCGGAAACCCCCTGATCATGGATATGTCGTCAAGTTCAAGCGGCCGGTGCACTCGAATTACTGAACTATTTGCCCCGGGCATCAGACCTGGTCAGGCAAATTGCAGTCGTATCGAACGGCGGAGCGTCCAGCCCTCTGCTTGTTCTCGTCGGGCTCGTAACCGCCCGTGGCCACAGGGAAGCAGACGCGTGTTGGAGCGGCGGGCTGCTCGCTAGCCACCAGCGCCACAAACAGAATTGTCATCCCGAAAAGAATCGCTACGCCGGGAAAAACGGATGGCCTCTCTTTATCGTGCATCGACTTATCTCCAGTCTCGGGGCGCGCTCGACCGTCAAACTCAACACCAGTATGTCGATTGCCTGCGGGAACCGCAGTTGCACATAGGTACCGACGATACCTTCGTGCTGGCGATACCTTGGTCCAGTAGCGGTTCCTCCTGTGTCTATTCACACTCCTCGCGTCCAACACGCGCCGGAGTCTCTTTATGGGAAGGGGATGTTCGAGCGCAGATCTTCGGAGAACGTAGCCATGCGAAACTTCCAACCCGCGAACTTAACCCGCCGCTCCTTCGGCGGCATCGCCCTCGGACTGACAGCGGCCGGAATAATGGGAGAGGCGATAGAAACGGCGCAGGCCCAAGGATCAAGTAGCCCCCAAACTAAGGGTCGGCAGTTGGAGGCGAACCAGCGTATCGACGCAGGCGACCTCAACGTCGCATACGCCTCGCTCGGTCCATCCGACGGGTCGGCAGTACTTCTGCTGCACGGCTGGCCATACGACATCAACAGTTTCGCCGATGTTGCCCCGATGCTGGCAGAGCACGGCTATCGAGTGATCGTTCCCTACCTGCGCGGATATGGCGGCACGACGTTTCTGTCCGCGACGTCAATGCGGAACGGTCAGCAATCGGCTCTTGCCGTCGATGCGGTGAAGCTGATGGATGCCTTGAAAATTGGCAAGGCTACGGTTGCCGGTTTCGACTGGGGGGCGAGGACGGCGGACATCGTTGCCGCTCTCTGGCCCGAGCGATGCAAAGCGTTGGTCTCGGTTAGTGGCTATCTCGTGGGAAGCCAGAGCGCTGGGAAGAAACCCTTACCGCCCTCTGCCGAGCTCCAGTGGTGGTATCAGTATTACTTCGCAACCGAGCGTGGCCGCGAAGGATATGCGAAATACACAAATGAATTCGCCAAACTTATCTGGAGGCTTGCGTCACCGCGCTGGGAGTTCGACGACCTGACATTCGAGCGTAGCGCACCGGCTTTTGCCAATCCCGACCACGTGGAGATTGTCATTCACAATTATCGCTGGCGTTTGGGTCTTGCCCCTGGCGAGCGTCGATACGACGAGCTCGAGACGAAATTGGCGGAAGCTCCGGATATCCACGTCCCCACAATCACGTTGGAAGGCGACGCGAACGGCGCTCCTCATCCAGATCCGAAAGCCTATGCCGGAAAATTCAAGGTAAAATACGAGCACCGCCTGATTTCTGGAGGTATCGGCCACAATCTTCCTCAGGAGGCGCCTGAAGCGTTCGCTCGGGCTGTGATAGACGCAGACAAATGGGCATAGTGGGGCCTTTGACGTATCGCGTCAGCCTTCAAGGCGCCGGCCAAATGCCAGCGCCTTTTTATCCTATCCAAAGATCAGACGCTGGTAGGCCGCCAGCATGTTCGGATCTTCGGCTGATCCATGATGATGAAGCTGCCGCCAGGAGCCATTCTTCCGCACGAACCATCGTGTCGTACGGAAACGAACGTGGAGCGTCTTTTCGGGAGTGGTGCACACTCCTCGCTCCCGACCAACAAAGAGATGCCAATCCTCACCCTCCTGACTCGTAAAGTCGTGAAAGGCCACCTGGACTTTCGCCGGACCATCGAAGAGCTTGGAATAGCCCTCCGCGATCGAACTCCAGCCCCGGCGGATGCCACCGATAGGATTGTTCATGCTCGGCGCCTCGCCTTCGGACCAGACCGCCTCGAGCGCCTCGAGGTTTGCCGCATTGAAGGCTCTGTAAAATTCGATCAATGCGTCAGTCGCGCTGCCGTCGACCGGTCCCGTTTCCGATCCCGTAATTTCGCTCAAGTCGACTGTCATGATGATGCCTCCAATAAGAAAGAGGCCCAGCCGGTTGGAACCAGCCGGACCACAAATGGGTCCTTACTTCACAGCAACGTCAACAGTGCCTGGGCGGCCGCCGTCGATGACGACGGATTTTGACCGGTGATGAGTCTTCCGTCCGTGATTGAGAAACTTTCCCAGTCCCCGGCCTTTTCGTAGTGCCCTCCAAGTCGCTTGAGCTCGTCTTCTACGAGAAACGGAACGACGGTAGTTAGATCGACGGCCTCCTCCTCCGAATTCGCGAAACCGGTGACACGTTTGCCCTTCACGATGGGCTGCCCCTGGTACGTGACATGACGGAAAACTGCAGGGGCATGGCACACCGCGGCGACCGGCTTGCCGGCATTATAGAAGTCTTCAATCAGCGTGATGGACTTGCGGTCTTCCACCAGATCCCACATTGGGCCGTGGCCGCCAGGATAGAACACCGTGTCGAAGTCCTTGGCATCGACGGTGGCGAGCCGCACGGTATTCGCCAAGACGGACTGGGCGTCCTTGTCGGACTTGAAGCGGGTCATCGCGGACGTTTGGTTTTCAGGTTCGTCGCTCTTGGGATCGATTGGCGGCTGGCCGCCACGCGGAGATGCAACCGTGATCTGCGCGCTTGCGTCCTTGAACACGTAGTAAGGAGCCGCGAATTCTTCTAGCCAGAAACCGGTCTTACGGCCGGTATCTCCAAGGCGGTCATGAGATGTCAGTACCATGAGAATCTTGCTCATCGCGTTCTCCATCGAAGCTGGGCAGGACGTACGGCGTCTCTCCGGTCGCGCGGGCGAAAGCATCTGAAACCTACGGTCTCGGCCGGCGCTATTGATCCGCTTGACGCTGCCAACATGCGCAATGCCGGTGACGGGTTCCATTGTACGATGGTGTCGACGCACGCCTCTCCAGCATGGTCGAACCGTCGATACCAATGTACAATGGATTTCCCGGCAGCAGGATGCATTCTCTCGGGGCGGCTCGCCAGAGAGATTTGTTGACCGAAGCGTTAAGGCGGGAACTGCATTGCATACGGTTTCCGATTCTTCGGCGAAGACCTGGTGCCCTCTTCGAGGAGGAAGCAATGTACCGGATGATCTCGGCAAAGACTGACAAGGCTCCTGCATCTGAAAACTCCATCGAACCGCTCACCGTCTTCGTGGTGGACGACGACGTTTCTGTAAGGGAATCTCTTGAACTCCTGATTACGTCGGCCGGCTGGCAGCCGCTCCTGTTCGCTTCAGCCCAATCTTTTCTCGAAGCTCCTCCGGCCCAGACGCCGAGCTGCCTCGTTCTGGACGTCAACATGCCTGACCTGAATGGCCTGGATCTCCAGAACATGATCACAGTTAGCGGCAACAGAATGCCGATCATATTCATTTCCGGCTTCGGAGACGTTCCTATGACGGTCAAGGCGTTGAAAGGGGGCGCCTTGGACTTCCTGACAAAACCTCTCGACACCGCGATCTTGCTAGACGCTATTCGGGCTGCGCTCTTAAGAAGCGAGGCACTTCTTCGCGAGGAAGGGGAATTGCTGCGGCTGCAACGCTCCTATGACGCGCTCACGAGACGAGAGCGAGAAGTCATGGTTCGTGTCGTCAAAGGTCTTTTGAACAAGCAGGTGGCATACGAACTCGATATCAGCGAGATCACGGTCAAGGCGCACCGTGGTCAGGTCATGCGGAAGATGGGCGCCCGCTCTCTCCCGGAGCTCGTCAATATGGCCGCTAGACTCCCGCTAGAAGACAGCGGCGAGATTTGATTAGCCGGACACGTGTTTCGCGGTCCCGGCGGGCCGTCGCTTCCCTGGAAACATCACGATCATAGCCACGAATATAGCTGCACCGACGACGAGGGTAAGGCTGGCGATACCAAGTGCCAGAGCGAAACCCACGTCCACGTTGGCCTCGTTCCTCAGAATAACACCCACCGCCGGCGGCCCCATGATCTGACCAATTGCAAACATAGCCGTCAACAAGCCCATGTGCCGGGCGTGATGAGTCGACCGGATCCTCCTAACTTCGTTCATCGCAAAGAAGCTTATGGCCGTGAAGGGAATTCCGACGAGAATGCTGCTCACGGCGAGCCCGAGAGCATCCTGCCAAACAACCGACAGAGCCACGCCGGCAGCCTGTACCAGGTAGGAGCCAATGAGGTAGAGCCGAGCATCCGCGTTCTTCTTCACCTTGGCCGCTAGCAGCGATCCCACAACTGCCGAAATGCCGAACAGCGGCCAAAAGACGGTTAGAAGGGACGAACCCGGGATAGCGTTCTTCGCTATGACTGGCAGATACGTCGCGGTGATGATGTAGCCGAATCCCGCCAAGCCATAGGCCATCGCGAACAACGGCATTTCAGCGCCTGGTACTTTGCCGGACGCAGCCCGCGCGGTTCCCACGTAGAAAGCCTCTACCGATTTGGTTCGCCTTCCAAATACCCCCCAGATCAAGGCGCTCATGATTGCGGACATTGCCGCAAAGGTCACCCATCCCAACTGCCCAGTAAGGCCGGCGGCACTCATGAAGCTCGCAGCGACGCCGGACAGCGCGATTCCCGCGCCGGGTCCCGTGTAGATCGCGCTCCCAATAGAGCCGGAAGTCCCGGACAGTTCGGCCAGACACCAGCCGGACGTGAATACGAAGCCGACGGCCGACACAACGCCTGCCAAGAACCTGAGTGAGATCCACATGGACGGTACGGGCAAGGCCATCAGAGCCGTGAGGATGACCGTCGTGGCGAGGGCCAGCCTTATAACCGTGGTATGGTCCCACTTCTTCGGCACCAGCATAGAGGCGAGTGCTCCGACCAGATAACCGATGTAGTTTGCGGTCGCGAGGTTGCCCGCAACATGCAGGTCGAGAACACCGTCGTGAAGCATCATCGGTAGGATCGGCGTGAAGGCAAACCTGCCAACCCCCATCGCGATTGCGAGCGACGCCGCCCCGGCCAGTACGACCGTAAGCTGTCTCCGAGCGTGCTGGGACATGGTTCGACCTCCTGCGTGAAAAACGAGATTTGTAGCTGGAGCGAGAGGGCTGCTGCCGCGAAGCGAGGCTGCCGCTATGCGATCTCAGATAGGTATTGGAGCATACGGTGCATATCCCGCCTAAGCGGAGATCTGCTGCCGCGAAACGTTACAATCCGTCCACGTTTGCGCGCGCGTCCAGGACGGCCAGTGCCTCTTCGAATAGCGATTTTGTCAGCACCCCCGCTGGCAAGTGTTTCGCCAACCTGGCGGCCTGTCCCGACCACAAGTTGGTAAAGTCATCTTTCGAAGCCTCTTCCGCCTTGGCCCGGATCGGAGCCAGCGCGGCGCCTGCGGTCGGGAAGGCCGGCACGCTCGTCGAAAGCGGCCCAAGCTCGCGCATGACACGGTTCAATACCCCTCGCGCCGGCCTGCCCGTGAAGACGTTCGTGATGGCGGTGCTGTCGTCGCCGGCCGAGGCGAGCGCTCGCGCATGAACTGCTGGTAGTTTTGCCTCAGGACAGAAAAGGTAGGCCGTTCCGACCTGAACGGCAGAGGCACCCAACATCAAGGCAGCGGCCACGCCCCGTCCATCAGAAATGCCTCCGGCCGCGATTACGGGAACCCTCACCGCGTCGACGACCTGGGGGACGAGCGCCATCGTACCCACCTGCGTAGACATGTCATCGGTGAGAAAGTTGCCGCGATGCCCGCCCGCCTCGAACCCCATGGCGACCACTGCATCGACACCCTTTGCCTCAAGCCAGACCGCCTCGTCGACGGTCGTGGCGGAGGAAATGACTCTCGCTCCGGCGGCCTTCACGCGTTCGACCAGGTGATCAGCCGGAAGCCCGAAATGGAAGCTGACTACTTCAGGGCGGAACTCTTCGACCACGCTGCAGAACGCATTGTCGAACGGCGCGCGGCCCGCGCCCTTGACCGGTGCCGAAGGATCGAGGCCGTGTTCTACGTAATAGGCCGCTAGGGCCGAGTGCCACCGCATCTGTGCCACCGGATCGTCGGCCGGCGTCACATGACTGAAAAAATTGACGTTGATGGGAGCAGCCGTCTCGCTCCTGATCCGGAGAAGCGCTTCGCGCAATTGCTCGACGGAATACTGCGCGCTCGGAAGTGAACCCAGCCCGCCTGCGCCAGAAGCCGCTATTACCATTTCGACAGTGGTCGCACCCGCCATCGGCGCCTGGATTACAGGCAGTTGAATTCCGAACAGGTCAAGAATTCGGCGGTCGTTCCAACTTGTCATAGGCGCCTCCAAAACATCCGACGTGAATGAGGTGATACCCGCCGCCGTTAGCATGGTCTATTGCACCTTGGTGTCCGTGGTCGAATGACCCAAAGGTATCGGGTACACTTTCGTACAATAGCGTCGTCCTCCCACTCGGCGCGAAGTTATCGGAAGAGCGGCTGGCATCGTTCCCACCGCTCCCGCCCTTTGCCGGGCTATTGATCCCAGACTTTTCGGCGCCGCCTTTGCGTGGACAAGCCGAGCTCTGCGATGTGTCGCCAAACGGAGGCAGCAGGATGAGCGTAAAAAAGACCGTTGTGATTACCGGCGCCTCCCAGGGAATAGGAGCCGGTCTCGTGAGGACCTTCCTGGAAAAGAGCTGGAACGTCGTTGGGACGTCGAGGCGCATCAGCCAGACGAGCGGTTTCGAGCGCTCGGCCAGGCTGGAGCTGGTCGACGGCGACGTCGGGAATCCCGACACGGCAGAGCGGGTAACGCAGAGGGCGGTCGAGCGGTTCGGATCGGTAGACGCGCTCGTCAACAACGCCGGACTGTTCTTCACGAAACCGTTCCTCGAATACACGTTGGACGATTTCCGACGCCTGTCGGCAACGAATGTCGAAGGATTCATTCACTTCACAAAGCATGCCATCAAACAGATGCTTCGTCAGACGTCGGGTGGAAGCGTCGTCAGCATCACCTCCTCCCTGACAGACCACCCAATCGCCGGTGTGACCGCCTCCCTGGCGATGATTACCAAGGGTGGCCTGAATGCGGCCACCAGAAGCCTCGCGATGGAATTCTCGAAGGAGAACATCCGGGTGAACGCCGTCTCTCCCGGCATCGTCGACACGCCAATGCACGAGAACGATCCAGAGGACTTCCTGAAGTCCCTTTCCCCGATGGGCACGATCACGGCCATCCAGCAGATCGTCGATGGCGTCGTGTATCTCACCGAGTCTGCAAATATCACCGGGGAGGTGCTGCACGTCGACAACGGCGCACATCTTGGAAAATGGTAGCCGTGGACGCAGAGGCGCGCCTGAAGGAGCTGGCTCTCGTACTCCCACCTCCCCCCACGCCATTCGGCGCGTACGTGGAGGCGGTGCAGTGCGGTTCGTTCCTCTTCCTCAGCGGAATGCTACCCGTCGTCGGGCATGAGCCGATCTACCTGGGTCTGGTCGGTCAGGAACTTTCGACAACTGAGGGCTACGACGCCACGCGTGCGGCGTGCCTTAGCGGGCTGGCGGCCGCTCGCGCCCACCTTGGTTCGCTCAACAGAGTACGATCGATCGCCAAACTTGGGGTCTACGTCGCTACACCCGCTCATTTCCGCGAACATCCAAAGGTCGCGGACGGAGCGTCCGAACTGCTCCTGACAGTCTTCGGGGAAGAACGAGTCCCTCCGCGCATCGTCCTCGGCGTCGCCAGTATCCCGCTTGGAATGCCGGTCGAAGTCGAACTCGTCCTCGAAATCGAGCCTTGATGAAATCCGCTTTAATCCCAATGGAGGCTTTCATGATCAGACAGCTCAAGTCCACGGGCGCCGTTGCCACCGCTGCGGCCCTTCTTCTGCTCCCGGCAATTGCGTACGCCGGACCAACGGTAGTCGCCGAAAAGACAGATCGGGCCGAGGATGGTACAACCCAGCCCGCAAGCGAACGACCCCAGATCAGGGTGGAAAAGCGCACCCCGGCATACTGGCGGGTTACGTTTGACAACCCTCCCTTCAACATCTTCGGTCCGGAAACCATTCCGCAAATGGAGAGGGTCGTTGCGGACATCGAGAGCGATCCGAAGCTCAGGGTCGTCGTCTTCGACAGCGCGGTGCCGGGTTTTTTTCTAACCCATTATAACTTCACCCCGCCCCTCTCTGAGTCCACCAGCCTTCCTGCAGGTCGCACCGGGCTGCACCCCCTGCCCGACATGCTGGTTCGCATCAGCAAGGCGCCCGTAGTGTCCATCGCCTTGATCCGCGGTCGAGCGACGGGCGTCGGCAGCGAACTCGCACTCGCCAGCGATATGCGGTTCGCGAGCCGGGAGAAGGCCATACTTTCGCAATGGGAGGTCGGCGCCGGTTTCGTTCCGGGTGGCGGACCGATGGCGAGGCTTCCGCGGATCATGGGCCGCGGTCGCGCACTCGAAGTCCTACTCGGCTCCGACGACGTGAACGGTGATTTGGCGGAGCGATACGGCTACGTCAACCGATCATTCGACGACGACAAACTCGATGCGTTTGTTGACGCTCTCGCCACCAGAATCTCAGGGTTCGACCGCCAGGCGATCGCCGACACGAAGCGACTGGTCGACTTTGCAAGCCTTCCGTCCGACCCCGAGATCGGAGCCGGCTGGGATGCATTCATCTCGTCGGTGCAGCGCCCCGTGGCCCAGAAGAACATCGGCCGGCTGATGGAAATGGGGTTGCAAACAGATCCCGAGATCGAGGCCCGTCTTGGACACTACACGCAGACTTTGGCCCAGGAATAGGCTTGTACGCCGCCGGCGCGACCGTCGCTAGTCGGACCGGCATCTGTGTAAAACCGCCGGTACACCCGCACCACTTTCAGGCGGCCGCTTTCACCGATATTTCATCGGGTTCGGCCGCGTCCCAGACTCAACCAAGCCATGGAGACGAACATGCACAGTATCGAAAACCAGATCGTTGACTCTAGCTTCTCCGCTATCATCAACGCGCCGATCGAGAAAGTCGACATCCCCAAATGGTGCTTCACCTTGCCTGAGAAGGAATATCAGGGCTGCTCACCGGCGCACATCGCGGCCGGCTTCACGACCGCCCCGGACGGTACAAGGATGTCGATCAATGTCGAAACGATCGGCGGAAGCCTGATGGTGCAGCACTACATCGAGACGCTGGGGAAAAAGGACCATCTTATCCTCGACTCGGACTCTGATGTGTTCACTCCAACCGGCCGGACGACCATTCACGTCACCTGGGAACTCAGCGTGAAGAAAATTGATGAGGTCCGCTGCGAGTTCACCAACCGTGTCCGGTCCTACGCGACAGCCGAAATGCTTGCCTTCCTGGACCGTCAGGGAATCCCCTTCGACATCTTCCGTACACAGCGCCAGCCGATGTCGATCGCGCACAACAAGGGCGAGACGCCCCTCTTCGCTGCAAGTATCGAACGGGCCGCACTTCAGAACGCTTCATCCACGAAGGCCGCATGACTGCGAGAAAGGAGAGAGTCATGTCACAACTGTCCTTTGACCGAGACAACACTGGTCTGCTGGTCGTCGATCCGTACAACGACTTCATTTCCGAGGGCGGGAAGATCTGGCCGAGGATCAAGGAAGTGGCCGAGGCGAACAACTGCGTTCCGCACATGCTGGAGGTTCTGCACGCGGCGCGGGCCTCCAGACTTCGCGTGTTCTTCGCCATGCATCACCGCTACCGTGCCGGGGACTACGAGAACTGGAAGTACGTGGCGCCTATCCAACGGGCGGCCTGGCATCGCAAGAGCTTCGAATATGGCACCTGGGGCGGCGAGTTCCGCGCCGAGTTCGTTCCCGTTGCCGGCGAGGTGGTCGCTTCGGAGCACTGGTGCTCGAGCGGCTTCGCCAACACCGACCTCGATCTGGAGCTGAAGAGGCACGGAATCCAAAGACTCATCGTGATCGGACTTGTCGCTCACACCTGCATCGAGGCTACTGTCCGGTATGCCGCCGAGCTTGGTTATGATGTCACTGTCGTTAAAGACGCGGTGGCCGACTATTCCCAGGAAATGATGCACGCGGCTCTGGAGATCAACATGCCGAGCTACGCAAGCGCGATCGTAGAAACCACGGAGATCGTCACAGCGCTCTCAGCGCTTGAAACCGCTTGAGCAATATCGCACCGAAGCCCCCTGCGAGCCGCGTGTTCGGCGGGGGAAATCTGGCTTCGGAGAATTCGGACCTATCGTCGCTTCGCCGACGTGTATGCCTGGGACCACGGATAGCTTCGATGCGTCATGTACCTATGATTCATGCTGAATATCCCACGGTGGAGACAGACGCGGCGACAACAAAGGTCATGGTGAAATGCCCGGAGTGCATCGATCCCGTCACGGTCGGCGAGAGGGTGCCGGCGTTGTCTCCCACGGAATTTTGTAGACCGATCTGCTTGGCCGACCGACCCGTCGCCATCGGGACGATCGACTGTGACGAGCCTCCCCAGATAGTCACCCGCAATGGCAGCAATACCTTTGTATAGTGTGCTTCCCGTCAGGTTCCGAATAAAGTCAAACCGCGGCAAGCGGCTCTTACTGCTACGAAAGCCCTCGGGCGCGACCGCATGTCTTGGGCCGCTTACAATAAATGGCTTTCAACTAATTCGACGAAACGGATGAACCTGCTCAGAGTTGACAAGCAATACGACATGCATTGCGGCGGTTCACATCGTAGCAACTCTGTGCGCTGGGCATTGTCGTACGGATTGTTCGGTGCGCCTCGTGCAGGCGCACCCATAGCATTTGCTTTGGCGGCTATGACGATCACTGGCAACCCTAGCAGTGGGGCGCTCGTACTTGCTGCGATGACGGCGGCGCAACTTCTTGGGGCGGTCCCCATTGCCAGGCTTGGACGTCATGCAAACACCATTTCATTCTTCAGGACACTGATAGCGATCAGAACGGCGGCGATGTTAGTGTGCGCAGTAGCGTGCGTCCTAGGTGCGCCAGTTGGAGTTCTAATCGGTGCAGCAGCCGTAGCCGGTCTCGTCCAGGGAGCCGCGTTCGGTCACCTGCGCAACGCGGTCAATTACCTGGTCAATCCGTCGCAGATGGTGAAGGCGCTCGGGTTTGGAGCAATAGCTGACGACATCACGTTCCTCGTCGCACCAATATTTGCAGCAGCCGTCGGCACAGTTTCTGCTCCCCTTGCAATTGTTGCGATCGCAGCCGTTGGAGCTACACCAGCTTTTATTCTTCCGAAAATGCCGCACGTACCTGTGTTGAGTGCCCCCGAGCGCGGCGGCAAGTTGATCGAGCGCGGCGTGTCGCTCTGGCTTGCATGCGCCTGTGTCATCGCCGCGGCAATCACTGCGATAGAAATCGGCGCTGTCTCGATTGCCCTTGGTTTCGATTTGAGGCCGGAATATGGTGCGGTCTTTACCGGCACCCTCTGTATGGCGTCGCTTGTGGGTTCCGCGTGGATAAGCATCCGGAACCGAATACCTTCTACTCGGCAGGTCGTCGTGATGCTTTGCTTGATGACTGCGGGGACAACGCTGATTTCAACACAGCATTCGATCGTAACGACTTTCGTTGGCTGCGCCTTCGTTGGATTAGTTGCGGCACCGCTGAAAGCCCACTGTTCGATTCAGATTAACAGTCTGGTTACCTCTAAGATGAGGGCAGAAGTGTTCTCTCTCCTGAAAACATCAACTTCGGTAGGAGCAATAGTTACCTCACTGGCAATCGGCTGGACATCTATCTTGACTACGTTGAAAATCGAAATTGCTTTGCTTGCATTCGTGCTGTCTTTGTTGATATTAAGTAGCCTGGTCGTTCATTATCGAACGTCAGCCGCGTCGAAACTCGGCATCCAAGGTTATCCGACCCCTGCGCGGATGGGTACGACCGTGGAATCCAGCCATGAAAATTAAACGACTGAGCGCAATTCGCTATGCCCTCCGCGGCTGGCTCGTATTCATCATCCTGGTATGGGGCTTAAATCCTCGGAGATCACTCATTGGAGTGGCGCTGTAAGACCGCGCTTATATTCTTGAACTTGATGGGGGCCGTGTCTGTCTAAACCAAGTGCAGCAAGTGTCCTAGAGCACTTACCCGGCCTCGTCTGGACCACGGACGAAACGGGCGCGGCTACTTACGCCAATCGCCACTTTGAAGCGTATACTGGTCTTGAATGGGAACCGAGCGGCCGAATCCAGTGGCTGACTGCGTTGCATCCCGATGACACGAGTTCAATAGTCGAGAGGCTGGAGAATGCCCAGCGGACAGGCTCCCACCTAATGACTGATGTGCGACTGCGGCGCTCAGATGGCGAGTACCGCTGGTTTGCTGTTTCGGCTTCTCCGCTGAGCGATAGCCTGAATCAAGGATATTGCTGGCTAGCAATTGGAAGCGATGAGTCATCCGCCGATGGCCATTTCCCAAATTCCGACGGCCGCATGCAAAGGTTCCTAGATGCGCTGCCAACGCAAGCGCTTTTGGTAAGCCCTACAATAGAACTGGAGTTCGCGAACCAGGAGGTTTTGCGGTGGCATGGGCTTGCGCGCGGTCCTCACCCGCTGCGCCGGATGGACAATCTTGATTCCGATGAACTCATCGGCATCACCGGACCACTGAAACACCTTTTGGAGAACGGGGAGCCATATGCAGGTTCCTACCAGGCTGTTCACGGCAGCGGCAACTTGCATTGGATCGACGTCCGGATGGTTCCCATTCGCGACGCCGGTGGAAGAGTCGCTCGTTATTTTGTGCTTCAAAACGACGCGCAAGACCTCCGGCATGCCAGCTACCTCCTCGCCAACGAGGTAAAAATACTCGAAATGGTGGCTCGGGGCGCGCCAACTGCAGATGTCCTCCATAAGCTTTGTCGTCTTGTTGAAGATTTGAGCACAGATTGCTCTTGCTGCGTTCTCGAGCTGTCTCTGGACCGCAAGTATTTTCGGGTCGGCGCGGCACCTAGCCTTCCGGACGAGTTCAAGGAAATTTTTGACGGAAAGGCTGTGGACGTTGGACTTGGACCCTGTGCCTCGGCTGCCATCAGCCGGAAGAAAGCTGAGGTCCTCGATTGTGCCAGTGATGGCCTCCGAGAGAGTGCGATTGGACAGCTAATGCTGGTCAACGACTTCAATGCTTGCTTGGCCATTCCGATACTTTCTCCTTACGGCAACACCGCTGGGATTTTCGCTATCTATCGTCATCGACACGTTGCGTTCACACCTCATGAACGACAGGTGATTGACCGAGCACTGCTCATCGCTGGCATATCGATCGACAGGACGCGTCATGAAGAAGCTCTGCTGAAGCGCGAGGCACAGCTCCGGCGAAGCCAAGCTCAGCTTGTCGCCGCTCAGCGCATTAGCTCGACGGGGAGCTTCACGTTCGATATTCAGCGAGACGAGAACATCTGGTCCGAGGAATTCTACCGGATTTTAGATCTCGACCCTACCCTGAAGCCAAGCATCGACGCCGTCCGGGAACGCGTCCATCCCGAAGACCTCGAACTATTCAATACAGAAATTCAGCGAGGGTTGTCAGGCGACGGCGCGGATTTCATATTCCGGATTGTCACAACGGACGCTTCGGTCAAGTTCATACGAGGATTGGCAAGGGTAACCCACGAAATAGAGGACTATCCAGTCTTCATGGGGACGGTTCAAGACATTACGAACTCGAAGCGCGCGGAAGATGCCCTCCGCCGCGGAGAGGAAGCTCTCACGAAAGCTAGAGAAGACCTGGCCTATGTCTCTCGCGCTATGACGATCAGCGCGCTCACGACCTCGATCGCGCATGAAGTCAGCCAGCCGCTGTCAGGCATTCTCGCCAACGCGAATACTTGCTTACGTTTGCTCGCGAGAGATCCGCCGAATGTCGCCGCCGCGTCCGAGACGGCCCGGAGGACCATTCGTGATACCATGCGCGCGACCGAGGTGATTAAACGTCTCCGCGTAATGTTCAATCGCCAGATTCCGGTTATGGAGGAAACCAACCTTAACGAAATCACCAGAGAGGTGATCGCACTGTCGTCGAAGGACATGCGGGACAGATCGATTGCCGTGACCGTCCAACTCGACCCAGAAGTGCCAACGATCACGGGGGACCGCATTCAATTACAACAGGTGATCCTGAACATGCTGCTGAACGCGGCGGAAGCCATGGCCGACATTGAGGGACCCCGGAGCATGGTTGTACGAACGCACTCGGATGCCGTAGGTAGTACGGTCTTGTCGATCGCGGACGTAGGGATAGGAATCCCCGCTGAAAATGCAGATAAACTTTTCGAGGCGTTTTTTACTACTAAGCGAAATGGCATGGGAATCGGGCTCTCAATCAGCCGCTCTATCATTGAAAACCATGGTGGAGTTATGTGGGCCGAAATGAACAATGGACCTGGCGCAACCGTCGCCTTTTCCATTCCTCGACAAGCTCGTCCGTGAGCGCTACGCAATCCCGTGCCCCGGACACACCTACGACCAATGCTCCTAGGTGCAGAGGCAAAGACCGCAGACCCTTCTTCGTAATCGGAAGTGTGCTCGGGTCAGCCTAGCTGGATCTTCGCTTCGGCGACACCAAAGTATCATTGACGATGTTGGACCATGAGAGCCAAGCTCGGTTGCTAATGTAGCTGCTAGCAGGCGTGAGCACAGATAACCCCTGCCCCGATCTTAGGATCAAAGGATGGTTCACCATAGAGTGGGACGATCCCACATCGATTATCTCGGGCTCATTCAGACGATCCCGAGTCTGATTGTTGTCGCAGACAGGGAGGATGTGATCTGGTTCTCCAATCGAGAATGGGACGTTTTCACAGGACTTGACGCCTCGACGATCGACGGGACGTCATGGATAAATGCCATACATCCATTGGACATTCACAAGATCGGCAATGCGCGCGCGCGGGCATTGGCGGGCGACGGAGGGACGGACCTTGCAGCCCGCCTGCAGGCGCGGGACGGCAACTTTCGCAACCTCCATTTCCATGTCGCCCCGTTTGACCTCGCAAGTGGCGATCGTGGCTGGTACCTCATGGGCATGCACGGATGCCCGTTCAAAGCAGCCGAAACCGAGCTTGACTCGAAAAGCAACATGTCTGCTTCGGAGACCAAAAGACACGGGGAACTTGCAGAGCTGCGGCGTATAACTGCACAGTTTCGGGAAGGACAGCGTCTGAGTTCAACCGGAAGCTTTACGTCCGATCTACAACGCGACGAGAATAGGTGGTCGGAGGAGTTTTATCGCATCTTCGAAATAGATGCGGACGCACCTCCCACCGTCGACAGAGTTCGCGAGCGTGTACATCCGGACGACCTCGCTCTCTTCGAAAGTGAAATCGAGCGTGGTCGGACCGGACACAACGGCGACTTCGAGTTCAGAGTGATCACACCCAAGGGAGGTTTGCGATACATACGTGGCATCGCTCGGATGATCTACAATCTCGACGGACGACCGATCTTCATGGGGATCGTGCAGGACGTTACGGAAAGCAGATTGTCGGAGATGACTCTGCGGAAGCGGGAATGCGAACTGCGGCAGGCGAACTATCACCTGACGATTGCCCAGGAGCTGAGCAAGACCGGCATATTCGTCTGGAACTTGTCGAGTGACGAAAGCCGTTGGTCCGACGAAATGTACCGCATCTTCGACGCCACTCCGAGTTCGACGCCTTGGGCTGAGGCGCTAGAGCTTGTACACCCAATGGACCGTCCTTCTGTCGGCAGTATGATCTCGCGTGCCAGGAGCGGCGAAGATTTCCAGGGCGAGTTCCGGCTGATAATGAGAGATGGGACCACCAAGAACATCAAGACGGTCGGGCGCCTTCTCGCAGACGAGGCGGGGAAAACCTTCGTAGGAGCCGTGCAAGACATCACTGAAGCCAGGCAACAAGAGGAAGCCTTGAACAGGGTTCGGGCGGATCTTGCCCACGTTGCCAGGGTATCTGCCCTCGGGACACTGAGCGCATCAATCGCTCACGAGGTAAGCCAGCCGCTTGCAGGCATCCTGAACAATGCAAACGCTTGCCTGCGCATGCTGTCGGCGGATAGTCCGGACTTGGAAAAGGCGCTTGAAACCGTCCGCCGATCCTTGCGCGATGCCACTCGGGCAGCCGAGGTCGTCAAACGCCTGAGGGCCCTATTCATGAGAGAAGCTCTCACTGTAGAGGCAGTGGATCTAAACGAAGCCGCACGCGAAGTGGGCGCGATCCTCCGTAGCGAGTTTTGGCGTGGGCTTGTGCTGCTGGACCTGCGGCTCGACGAAACAATTCCGAAGGTGCGCGGAGACAGAATCCAGCTTCAGCAGGTGATCCTCAACCTGTTTCTGAACGCATTAGAGGCGGTTTCGTCGGGCGGGGGGGACGACCGTCGGGTTCGAGCAGAAACAAAGTTCAACGGCGGCTGCGTCACGCTTTCTGTCTCGGACACAGGTATAGGCTTGGGACCAGATACTGAGAAGCTTTTCGACGCCTTTCATACGACCAAGGACAACAGAATGGGCATAGGCCTCTCAGTCAGCCGCGCGATCGTTGAAAGTCTGGATGGAAAGATCGGAGCCAAGCAGAACAAAGAGCGAGGCGCCACATTTTATTTTTCGATACCTAGATACGCAAACTAGCATCCAGGTGGGAGCCAACGAGTCATGCGACAAAAGCCCCGCCTAGCCGTGGTGGATGACGACGAATCAGTCAGAGAATCCTTGCCAGATCTACTGCGCGAATTCGGCTACCACGTCGAAGCCTTCGACTCGGCGAAAGACTACCTGGAGTCGCCCTACCTGGACATTACGGATCTCCTCCTACTCGACATCGCCATGCCGGGAATGACGGGGCCTGAACTTGCGAGGGAACTGACCCGTCTGGGTAAATCCATAGCCACGATCTTCATAACCGCAAACCGGGACATACCCTCTGTGGATAGCCTTCTTGGGGCCGTGCCCGTGCTGATGAAGCCTTTCGGGGACGATGAGCTTCGAGACGCCATCGAGAGTTCACTCAGCACATCCAGCCGACCGGGAAGCGATCGATCGTAGGCCTTAGATATCGAGCAGCTTACGACCGGTCTCGACATCAACGGGGTTGTGGGAACGATAATTGTACCATCTAGCGGCAAGCACTCCCCTGTCGGGGAATCCCCATATGTCATGATACTAAGGTGAATGACTTGATATTGAGGCAAGGCGTCGGCAGCTCTGGATGCCGGGCGACTGGTCCTATGCCTCCGGAGCGCGAACAGCATCCTCCGGAGACTTGGAAAGCAGGAATTTTTCTATCTCGTTGGACGAGCCAGGGAAGTGCGAAAGCGGTCCTCGGCCTAGGTTCACGGGTAGGTTTCTGAGGCTTTGGCAGCCATGGTTGCTTTTGCCCACCAAACCAATTCGTCGAGCGCCATTTTGGACGACGGCAGAAGATTTGCCTCGATCTCCTCGATCGGCTTGTTGCCGCCCATCGGCGCTACCGAAAAGAAATCCACGCCGCCGATATGGACCGCCGCGTGCGTCGATACCATCTGCAGCTCCACCGCGATCCCGCGCAAGTGTTCCAGCGCGCGAGAGCCGCCCATGCTGCCGTATGCGATGGCGGTGAACGGCTTTCGGATCCATTCCTTGTAGGCTTGGTCGAGCGCGTTCTTCAGCACCCCGGTAAGGGAGTGGTTGTATTCTGCGACTACGAAGATGTAGCCATCGTAGCGGCCGACTGTTTCTTGCCACCGGACAGCTTCGGGGTTTTGGCTTGGCACCCAAGCGTTCGACGCGACCTCGTCGAAGAGGGGCATTGGGTGGTCGCGGAGGTCGATCAGTTCGACCTCAATGTCCTCGCGGGCCTGCGCCTGTTTCAATATCCACTGTGCTGGC
The DNA here is from genome assembly GCF_023223505.1 of Neorhizobium turbinariae. Lineage (NCBI taxonomy): Bacteria > Pseudomonadati > Pseudomonadota > Alphaproteobacteria > Hyphomicrobiales > Rhizobiaceae > Neorhizobium > Neorhizobium turbinariae. The sequence continues at coordinate 8,087 of NZ_JALPRY010000033.1, read as the reverse complement.
TTGTCGGCGAAGCGGGTGAGACGGGTCGATCCGATTATGATTGCGATCTTTGGCTTCAAAGGCATGACGTCCTCAATTATGTTGGTTGATCTTGATGAACACTCGTTTCGAGTATCAGTTGCTTTCGAGGGCGTCCGCATATGCGTAGAGCCCAGGAGAACCTCCAGTCATTACGAACAGGATCTTGGATCCAGGGGCGATGACGCCTTCTTCGATGTCAGAAAGCAGACCGGCGAATGCCTTCCCTCCGTAGACTGGGTCGAGAAGCAGTCCTTCCGATTGACCAACGGTTCTAACTGCTTCGACCATCGCCGGCGTGGGAATGCCGTAGCCGCCGCCGAGCTGGCCGCCGCTGATTGTTAGATCCGCCGCGTCCACTCGCGCCTCCTTTGAAAGGAGCGCGAGAACGGCATTGACCTTGTCTACTGTTGCGGAAACGGCTGCTTCTTTTGGCGACAGGACCGTGTACGCCCTTATCCGCGAGGGATCGCCACCGGCAATGACCATTCCCGCCGCGAGGCCGGCGTGCATGCCGCCACTGCCGTTTGGTATGACAATCTCGTCGAATTTGACAGCCATGCGGGACGACTGCATTGCAACCTCGAAGGCGCAATCGACGTAGCCGAGACATCCCACCGGCATTGACCCTCCGAGGGCGGCCGTGAATGCCTTCCGTCCGGCCGCACTGATCTCGGCCGACCGGTCATTCACGAAAGCAACCGGGTCCTCGCCTTTGGCGAGAATATGTACGGCTGCCCCGAACAGCCGATCCAGCAGCACGTTGCCGTTGTCCTGGTAGATCGTACTGTCTCGGGGAACCATCTGCGCAAGCACCAGTTCGCAGGCAAGCCCTGTTCTCGCGCAGGCCGCGGCGGCCAGTCGCGCAAAGTTCGACTGAACTCCGCCCACGGCAACAATCGTGTCGCAGCCTTCGTCCTTCGCCTGTCCTATCAGGAACTCGAGCTTGCGGAGCTTGTTGCCCCCGCCACCCAGCTCCATGAGATCGTCCCTCTTCGCCCAGACGGAGACGCCTCGTAGCCGGTCGCCAAGTACCTGCTCAAGACGATACAGGCGCTGGATCGGCGTCAGACCCTGCATCAGACGTACTCGCGGGAAAGGATCCAGCAGACCGAGGTCGTGCATTGTCGTTCCTCTCAGATCTACGGCGATTGTTGTCCACGACCGGGATGCCGCACGCCGAATAGGTGAGGCCTGCGGCGAGCCGGCAGCGGCGCCGGTTGCTAACGGGTCTGCGCTGGTTCCGGCGTCCGATACCGGGCAGCCGGGACATTGCGCGAAAGGTTCGGCATCAGTTTCTGCCGGGCTGCCTCGTAGGCGTTCCAGTCGTCAGCATCCGGCACAGAGGGGAGAGTGATCAGCTCGCCAATGTCGAGCCCGGCAAGTGCGGCGTCGACCGCGTCGTCGGCCTTCATGATAATCTGTTCGGGAAGACTCTCGAGCGAACCTCCCGAGGCTGCCCAGAACGGGGTTTCGACTGCGCCCGGAAGAACTGCCTGGATGCGGACGTTCTTTTCAGACAGCTCCTTCTGAAGGGAGAACGTCAAGGCGATGACATAGGCTTTCGTCGCTCCATACACGCCGTTGAGGATCTCGGGTGCTATCCCCAACGCGGAGGCCATGTTGACTATCGTTCCGCCCCCGCGGGAAACGAATGAGGGGGCGGCTGCATAGACGAGACGGGTGAGCGCCGTGACGTTTACCGTGATCATCCGCTCCATGTCGTCGACGTTCGACGTGAGGAGCGGTTCGACCGCCCCGACGCCGGCGTTGTTGACGAGCATCGTTATCGAGGGATCGGTCCGAAGGACTTCTTCGACCTTGTAGAGGTCACCCTTCTGGCCGAGATCCGCCCGGATGGTGGTCACCTCCCTCCCCGTCGCATCGGAGATGTCCTTGGCCACACTCGTGAGTGCATCCTGGCTGCGTGCGACCAATATAAGGTCGTATCCCCGTCGCGCGAGCCTGTCGGCATAGATCGCGCCGATGCCCGAGGACGCGCCGGTGATGAGAGCCGTGCCGTTGGCTGATTCAGTCATCTTGGTTCTCCTTAGATGTGTCTGCTGAAGATCGACCCGAGCCGCTAGCGCAGCGACTTGAACGCGGCTCTCAATTCGGAGGTGAAGAGATCGGGCTCCTCCCAGGCTGCGAAGTGGCCGCCCCGATCGACTTTGTTGTAGTAGATGAGGTTGTGATAGGCCTGTTCGGCCCAGCTTCTCGGAGCCTGATAGATCTCGCCTGGAAACACTGTAATCGCCGCGGGAATCGAGACGTCCACCGCATTGAAGTTGTTGGCGTTGTTTTCCCAGTAGAGCCGCGCGCCGGAAGTCGCGGTTCCGGTGAACCAGTAGAGTGAGATGTCGTCCAGCATCTCGTCCATCGTGAGGGACTTCTCAGGATTGCCTCCGCTGTAGGTCCAGTCGGCAAACTTGTCGTAGTACCAGGCGGCAAGCCCAACAGGGGAATCCGTCAGCGCGTAGCCCAGCGTCTGGGGGCGGGTGACCATCATCAGCGCATAGCCCGAGCCCTTCGTGTAGAGCGCGTTCATCTGCTCGTAGGCGGCCTTTTCGTCCGCGGAAAGACCCGCCGGGGCCGGTTCCCCGTTCGTGAGCGCCTTCGCGATGTCCGGCGGCACGGTCGCGGGCATGTTGACGTGGATACCCAGCAGCCCTTCCGGCGCCTGGCGGGCCATCACGTCGGAAATCACCGCCCCCCAGTCGCCGCCCTGAGAGACGTAGCTGTCATAACCGAGCCTTTTCATGAGCACGTGCCAGGCGCGCCCGATACGATCGGGGCCCCATCCAGTTTCGGCCGGAACGCCGGAGAAGCCGTAGCCTGGCATGGAGGGCAGTACGACGTGGAAGGCGTCCTCGGCGCGACCGCCGTGTGCGGTCGGGTCCGTGAGCGGCCCGATCGTTTTGAGAAGCTCGAAAACCGACCCCGGCCACCCGTGTGTCATGATCAGAGGAAGCGCGTTCTCATGCTTCGATTTCACGTGGATGAAATGGATGAGAAGGCTGTCGATTTCCGTCGTGAATTGCGGGTGCGAATTCAACTTCTTCTCGCCCTTCCGCCAGTCGTATTCGGTGCCCCAATATTCGATGAGCGGCTTCAACTTGTGAAGCTGAACTCCTTGGGACCGGTCGGCCACCGTTTCTTTTCCGGGCCAGCGGGTGGCGCGTATACGCCGACGAAGTTCATCGACCTCCTTCTGGTCGATGACCGCCTTGAAGGGGCGGACTGCATCGCCGCCTCCGCTAGCACGAACCGGCCGCGGCAAAATACTGAGGGCTGCCGTTGCCGCGGTGGTGGCGACGAGCTCGCGCCTGGTCGGCGACGCGACTGCTTGCACTTTAACTTCTTCTGACATGACATCCTCCATTGGGGATCAGATTGAACTGGATGCGTCATAGGGATCGTCCTGCGCCGGCTCGGAAGCCATTGCACGATGGTATCGTCGATACCTAAGGATCAGTGGAAAGTGCCCCTCGGGGGACCGACACCATCGCATAATGGACAGCGGACTGGGGCCGGCCCATCGTCGGCGGACAACGCAGACGATTGTTCACGCGAGGGAGATCGAGATGACGATCCAGGAAACGAAACATATGACAGACATGGCCCTGCGTAAGATCGACATGAAGCTCGAGGTCGTGGTCATCCCCGTGTCCGACGTCGATCGCGCGAAAACGTTCTATACGAAGCTTGGCTGGCGGCTCGACGCCGACGTCTCGGGCCAGGATGGCTTCCGGGTCGTCCAAGTGACGCCGCCCGGCTCGCCCTGCTCCGTGATATTCGGAACAAAGATCACGACGGCGGCTCCCGGCTCGTTGCAGGGGCTTCATCTCGTGGTTCCGGACGTCGAAGTAGCCCACGCCGCGCTTTCTTCCTGCGGCGCGAAGATAAGCGAAGTGTTCCACGACGCCGGCGGTATTTTCCATCGCCAGGGTGCCGAAGGACGGCTCCCCGGCCCGCACCCCGAACGAGCCAGCTATGGTTCGTTCGCTTCCTTCAGCGATCCGGACGGAAACGGTTGGGTCTTTCAGGAGGTGACGACGAGACTGCCCGGCCGGGTCGATGAAAACCGCGCGGCTTTCACCTCCGTGAGCGACTTGGCCGGTGCTCTGCGGCGGGCCGCCGCCGCGCACGGTGAACATGAGAAGCGGACGGGTGGCAGGCATGACGAAACCTGGCCCGACTGGTATGCGGCATTTATGATTGCGGAGCAGTCGGGCGATCCGCTGCCGACGTAACCGGATCATTTCCCGACTTTGTCGCGCTCGCCAGATTTCTTTGACAGGAGCTTCCGATATTCTGCTGTCGGAACACCACCCCATCCCCAGTTCTCAAGGTCGACTTCCTCGATAACGACATAGGTGGATTCCAGCGGCTTGTTGAGAACTTCCAGCATGACCTGACTGACGCCCGCTATGATAGCGGCCTTTTCCTCGGCCGTTACCGACGAGCGGTCGGGCGTCGTTCCTTCGCGCGTTACCTGTACGGTGACAATTGGCATGATCTACCCTTTCGATACTTTCCAGCTCAGCTCGGGAAGTTTGGTGGTGAGTTTCAGTGCGTCGCCTGCGGGTCGGCGGGAGCGCCGACCTGAACCGGAGCTCCCGTCCTCTACCAGCGACCGGCGTTCTGCCCGCCATCCACATGAAGGATCTCGCCGGTGACAAAGCTCGCATTTTCGAGATAGATCACCGCGTCGACGATGTCGCGAATCTCGCCCATGTGGCCCACCGGGTGGAGCGCCGACATCGCCTCATGGGTCTCGGGAGCGTGCATCGGCGTCTTGATGATCCCAGGAGAGACGGCGTTTACGCGCACGCCGGTCTTCGCGAACTCGATGGCGAGCTCCTTAGTGACGGCGTTCAAGCCACCCTTCGTGAGCGACGCAAGCGCTGCGGGAACGCCAGCGATAGGTTGATTCACAAGGCTGGTGGTGATGTTGACGATATGTCCCGCGCCGCGCTGCAACATCGATCTCGCCGCACGCTGCGTGATGTGGAAAAAGCCGGAGACATTGACGCCGAAGTTCTGGTCGTAGTCCTCTTGCGTGAAGTCGATGAAGGGTTTCGCTACGAACACGCCCGCGTTGTTGACGAGGGTATCTATGCGGCCGAAGCGCTCCAGCGCCGCGCCGACGACCCGCTCCGCCGTCGCGGGTTTTGCAATGTCCCCTGCCACGGCGATCACGCCGGGGTCGGAACCTTCCTTGACTGACCGCGCAGTGGCCACGACTTTGTAGTCACGGTCACGGTATGCTTTGACGAGGCCTTCACCGATGCCTTGGGAGGCCCCCGTAATGATGGCCACCTTCTGTTGACTGCTCATGATATGCATCCTTTCAAGTGCGCCGACCTTCGTGTCCAGGCCGGGCCACGCGACCTCCGCGTTGGTGCTCTTGATTTAGATGTTATCACTCGGCGCGTGAATTGCCGTCAACAGGAGGTCACTCAACCGATTTTCGGGATAATCATGTCAGAGCGTCGGCTTCTGAGGCGATACGCGCCAGTTCGCTCCGGAGCCTCGGGGCGGCGAAATCCAGGAAGGCTCTCACCTTCGGCACGGCGGTCCTACCCTGCGGCGCAAGCAAATGAACCGGCAGAGCGGGCGGTTCGTAGCCCGCAAGAATGATCTGCAAGCGGCCCTCTCGAACGAAGTCCGTCACATGATAGGAGTACAGCCTCGTCACACCCATCCCCTCCGCCGCGGATGCGGCGGCCGCCCGTACGCTGTTCACAACGTAGCGCGGAGAGAAGTGCACCGTTCTCGGAGCCGGAGATGCGCTGGAGGACGAGAAGCTCCAGGACTCCAATCCGAAATTGGAAAAGGCGATGATCTGATGTTTGGAGAGGTCGGAAGGCTCGTCGATGACCGGACTTTTCGAAAGATACTGCGAAGAGGCGACCACGACACGCCTTACATCACCGCCGATGCGCATCGAGATGTGGGTCGAATCGGCCAAATTGCCGATGCGCAATGCGACATCGATTCCCTCGTCCACCAGGTTGACGAACCTGTCCAGCATCAGGAGCCGAACCGAGACGCTCGGATGCTGCCGGAGGAAATCGTCGAGGATCGGCCGCAGAACTTCCTCGCCTAGGATCGGCGGCGCAGAAATGGTGAGTACGCCCCGAGGGGATGAGCGCTCCGCTCCGGCGATCAGGTCCGCCTCCTCCAAATCAAGCAGCACCCTGCGGCACGCTTCCACGTATCGCTGCCCAGCCTCGCTCAGCTTCAGGCTCCTCGTAGTCCGGTGCAGCAGCTCCACGCCGACGTGCTGTTCTAGCAGGCCGAGCGCTCGGCTGATTGCCGTCGGGGACCGCTTGAGCTGCCGCGCGGCGCCAGCGAGGCTGCCCTCTTCCACGGCGGTGACGAACACCTTCATTGCGTCGATGCGATCCATCCTCTGCTCCGCACGCTCGTTTCCCCACACACTCATCCAAGGGTTTGACCGCCAAGTAAATATCCGAGAACTGATCCGATGGTATCGGTGACACTTTGGTGCAATAGCTCGCCGGACAATCCGGTGGGAGGCTTTGGCGCGTCCAATCCCAGCAAAAGGAGAGCGCAATGTCATCCATCCCATCGGTCTCCCGTCGGAGCCTTCTTGCCAGTGTCGCGGTCGCGGGAGCAATAAGCGTGCTGCCGGTACAGGCAGCGATGGCAAAGGAAAGCGGGAAAGAAATTCATCTGTTCAAGTACAAGGCCACGGAAGCGCAGCTCGAAGAGCTCCGCCGTCGTATAAAGGCAACACGCTTCCCGGAGCGAGAGATCGTCGATGACAGCTCGCAGGGCGTCCAATCGGCTACAATTGAAAAGCTCGCGAAGTATTGGGCCGAAGACTACGACTGGAGAAAAGTCGAGGCCAGGCTCAATGCGCTGCCTCAGTTCACCACGAACATCGACGGAGTGGAAATTCACTTCATCCATGTCAGATCGAAGCACGAGGGCGCCCTGCCGATTATCGTAACGCACGGGTGGCCCGGATCGGTCATCGAGCAGATGAAGATCGTTGAGCCGCTCACCGATCCGACCGCGCATGGCGGCTTGGCTTCCGACGCCTTCGACGTCGTGATCCCTTCTATCCCCGGCTACGGCTTCTCAGGAAAGCCTACCGAAAGAGGGTGGGATCCTGTTCGGGTCGCCCATGCGTGGATCGAGCTGATGAAACGTCTGGGTTATGCGCGATATGTAGCGCAGGGCGGCGATTGGGGCGACGCCGTGACGGAGCAGATGGCGTTGATCGCGCCGCCGGAGCTTCTCGGCATCCATGTCAACATGCCGGCGACCGTGCCAGACGACATCGCTGCCGCGCTCCGTCCCGGCGGCACGAAACCAGCGGGTCTGTCACCAGACGAAGAGCGTGCCTACGATCAGCTTGACGACTTCTATAAGCACGGCCTCGGTTATGCGATCGAGATGGCCAACCGGCCCCAGACGCTCGTCGGCATCGCGGATTCTCCGGTCGGACTCGCGGCATGGATGATAGACCATGACATTCGGAGCTACGAGCTCATAGCGCGCGTATTCGACGGCAAGACCGAGGGCCTTACGCGGGATGACGTCCTCGACAACGTGACGCTCTATTGGCTCACGAACACGGCCGTGTCATCGGCCCGTCTCTACTGGGAAAACAAGCTCGAATTTTTTGCCGTGAAGAACGTCAGGATCCCGGTCGCCGTGAGCGTCTTTCCGGACGAGATCTACGCGGCGCCGAAAAGCTGGACCGAGCGGGCATACCCTAACCTGATCCACTTCAACACGCTCGCGAAGGGCGGCCACTTCGCTGCCTGGGAGCAGACCAAGGTATTTTGTGAAGAGCTCAGAGCCGCATTCCGTAGCCTTCGGACCTGAGTTGCCATACCCTCTCTCGATGCCATGTGCAGACGGCCAAAGTCGACGGCATACGCGCACTTTGGCCGTCTGCACATGGCATCGACACCATCGCACAATAGAACCTCGATCAACAAGCGGGTATCATCCAGAGACTCCACGCCTAGTTTGGAAAGGCTGTATGCCTTCGGCGAAGGCCGTCTGTCTTGAGTTGGTGATTAGCT
>NZ_JALPRY010000032.1:0-52226 GCF_023223505.1 Neorhizobium turbinariae | reverse complement strand
ATGTTGACGTGCGGCTTATTGCGCTCAAACTTGCTCTTTGCCATTGAATGCTTCCTGTGAACATAAGAGGTGAACCCGGCTGCCGGGTTTGGTGTCGCCGTTTAAGGCTTTCCACCAGAATGCGCAAGACATAATTACGACCTGCGCCGGGACAAGGGCCGGGCGCAAGAGAGCTTGCGAATGACGCCCAAATCCAGCGTCTTTGCAGCGATGATCAGACGCCGCACTAAAGCATCCGACGGATGATCTGCCTCAGGCCTGCGTGATGATTTGGAGCGGGTAGCGGGAATCGAACCCGCGTATTCAGCTTGGAAGGCTGCTGCTCTACCATTGAGCTATACCCGCGGGGTATGGTCCGATCATGAGACGAATGGTGGAGAGAGTTGGATTTGAACCAACGTAGGCTGAGCCAACGGATTTACAGTCCGTCCCCTTTAACCACTCGGGCATCTCTCCAGTTTCGTCCGGATCGTTCGACCAAGTTTGTCAGACTGTTTGGCTGAGCGCCTCTCGGTCTGCGCCGCGTATATGACCGCGTCGTTTCGGTCTGTCAACACGGCTTCTGAGCAAAAATTGCGAAAATAAACATGAGCCGATCCGAAGGCCTTTGTTTGCAGGGTCTATGCCTGAGGCGGGCCCGTGGCTATATAGCCTCATGAGCAAGGACAACACCAAAGACCGATCGAACCGCGACACGCATTACGCAACTTTGCGCCGCCAGGTGCGCGATGCAAAGCGTGAGCGTGGCGAGATTCCCACCCCGCCCCACAAGAAGCCGAAGTCGAACAAGGACTGGAAGCCGCCGCAGTTGCAGCCCGAACAGGTTCTCCTCTACGGACTGCACACGGTGCGCGCCGCGCTCGACAACCCGGAACGGAAGCTCATCAAGCTGTCCATCACCCAGAACGCATTCGCCCGGCTTGATATCGGCGAAGCGGGAGCCCTTCCCTATCCCGTCGAATTCGTATCACCGCAGGACATCGACAAGGTGCTCGGCCCCGAAGCGATCCACCAGGGTGTCATGCTCGAGACGAGGCCCCTGCCCGTACGCCGTCTCGAAGCCCTGAAGGAAAGCCCGCTTCTTCTTGTGCTCGACCAGGTCACGGACCCGCATAATGTCGGCGCAATCATGCGTTCGGCCGTCGCATTCGGCGCTGGTGCCGTTATCACCACCCAGAGACATAGCCCGACGGAATCGGGTGTGCTGGCGAAATCTGCGTCGGGCGCGCTGGAACTCATCCCTTATATCCAGATCACAAATCTTTCGGATGCGCTCGGTGAGCTGCACCAGCTCGGCTTCCAGACCATCGGGCTTGATTCCGAAGGACCTGCCGTTCTGGAAGAAACCTTCAGTGGTGACCGGATCGCCCTCGTGCTCGGATCTGAAGGCAAGGGCCTGCGACAGAAGACCCGCGAAACGGTGAGTGCGCTCGCACGGCTCGACATGCCAGGCGAGATCAAGTCCCTCAACGTGTCGAATGCCGCAGCCGTCTCGCTTTATGCAAGCCGCCAACATCTGGCGCGCACAGGATCGGGCAAGGCCGGCTGATGCAATCGCTGGCTGCCACCTTTGAGACTGCGGCACTTCTTGCCGGGCACGCCATCATGCGTGTCCGTGATGCAGGCACCGAAACTCACTACAAGGCGGATTGCTCGCCGGTGACGGAGGCCGATGAGCAGGCCGAGGCGATCGTTCTTGCCGAACTCTCAAGGCACTGCCCCGGCATTCCGGTCGTGGCGGAAGAATCAGTTGCGGCCGGACACACGCCACAGATCCGCGGCTCGGCCTTCATCCTCGTCGACCCGCTCGACGGCACCAAGGAATTCATCAGCGGCTCGACGGACTTCACGGTCAACATCGCCTTGATCGAAGACGGCGTACCGACGCTCGGCATGGTTTATGCACCGGCGCTCAAGGTTGCCTATCTCGGCGGCGATAACCTGGTGGAAAAGCTCATCATCGGTGATGCTTACGCCGTCGTTGAACGCCAGCGCGTCTCGGCTCGGCCGGTGCCGGAACATCCGATCGTCGTCGCCAGCCGCTCGCACAATACGCCCGAGACGGACGCCTTCATCCGCACCTCCGGCGCATCGGAGATTCGCTCCATCGGTTCCTCCTTGAAATTCTGCCTGCTCGCAGAGGGTACGGCTGACCTCTATCCCCGCTTCGGACGTACCATGGAATGGGACACCGCAGCGGGCGACGCGGTGCTGCGGGCCGCAGGTGGCATCACGCTGGATGTCGAAGGGGCGCCGCTTCGCTACGGAAAGACGGGCCAGACTGACCTCGTGGATTTCGCCAACCCGGATTTCATAGCCTGGGGTCTTCGCGAAGCCACACGCCCTACTTGAGGTAACCCTGTTTTGCACTAGCTGGTGGGACGCGTTGCAATAACCTTCCGATGCGGTAGGAAATGCACATTTGGGTCGTAGCGGCGGGCTGATCGCCATATTGAGGATGACGCATGCGTATTGTGATGGTTGGGTCGGGCTATGTTGGCCTGGTATCGGGTGCCTGCTTTGCTGATTTCGGGCACGACGTGGTCTGCGTCGACAAGGCGGTCGAAAAGATCGAGGCGCTGAAGCAGGGCATCATGCCGATCTATGAGCCGGGGCTCGATGCCCTGGTCGAATCGAATGTGAAGGCCGGCCGCCTCTCCTTCACCACGGATCTGAAACCCGCCGTTGCCGATGCCGACGTCGTCTTCATCGCGGTCGGCACGCCGTCGCGCCGTGGTGATGGCCATGCCGATCTCGGTTATGTGCATGCCGCCGCACGCGAGATCGCCGAGGCAATGACCGGCTTTACCGTGGTCGTCACCAAGTCCACGGTGCCGGTCGGCACCGGCGACGAGGTGGAGCGCATCATCCGCGAAACCAATCCGGGTGCCGATTTCGCCGTGGTCTCCAATCCGGAATTCCTGCGCGAAGGTGCGGCGATCGAAGACTTCAAGCGTCCGGACCGAATCGTCGTCGGTCTGTCCGATGAACGCGCACGCCATGTGATGACGGAAGTCTACCGGCCGCTCTACCTCAACCAGTCGCCGCTCCTGTTTACCTCGCGCCGCACCTCCGAACTGATCAAGTATGCCGCGAACGGCTTCCTTGCCATGAAGATCACCTTCATCAACGAGATTGCCGATCTCTGCGAGAAAGTTGGCGCGGACGTACAGGACGTTTCGCGCGGGATAGGGCTTGATGGCCGCATCGGCTCCAAGTTCCTGCATGCCGGCCCCGGTTACGGCGGCTCCTGCTTCCCGAAGGACACGCTGGCGCTTGCCAAGACGGCGCAGGATTTCGATGCACCGGTGCGCCTCGTCGAAACGACAATTGCGATCAATGACAGCCGCAAGCGCGCCATGGGCCGCAAGGTCATTGCCGCGGCCGGCGGCGACGTGCGCGGCAAGAAGGTTGCGCTGCTGGGCCTCACCTTCAAGCCGAACACCGACGACATGCGCGACAGCCCATCGATTGCTGTCGTCCAGACGCTGAAGGATGCCGGCGCCATCGTCTCCGGTTATGATCCGGAAGGCATGGAAAACGCCAGGCAGATGATGGAGATCGACTTTGCGAGTGGCCCTTACCAGGCCGCCGAAGGTGCCGATGTCGCGGTGCTCGTCACCGAATGGAATGAGTTCCGCGCACTGGACCTGAAGCGCCTGAAGTCGGTGATGAAGTCGCCGATCCTCGTTGACCTGCGCAACGTCTACCGCCCGCACGAGGTCGAGGCGCAGGGCTTCACCTATACCGGCGTCGGCAAGGCCTGAGCCAAGACGAAACGCGCGGCTCGCGGCCACCGTGCCGCGGGCGCGCTAGCGGGCCCGTCCACCCAAAAACAAAAAGCCCCGCCGGGTGGCAGGGCAAGTTGGGAAAACCGCAGCATATTGCGGCAGTCGAACTGTGCACAGGATCTGGCGCCGAACGAAGCCCAGAAGCCGCGATTCCGGTACGCTTGATCAAAGATTGCGGCGCGATCAGAACTGCGCGCGGATCGTCTGGCTGGACTGTCTGAGGAAAGAAGTGGTGCCCCCGGCAGGGTTCGAACCCGCGACCCCCTGATTACAAATCAGGTGCTCTACCAACTGAGCTACAAGGGCACTTGTAGCGGCGGAGTTAAGCGGTTTCGCCCGCTCTGTAAAGAGCAAATCTGAGGATGGGCGTGCAAATGCCGGATCGTTTCAGGCGTACGCAAATGCCGCGACTGCGCTTGTGCAAGGGCTTGGTTCTCGGGTACCTAAAGTCGAGCAAGCTCGCCGCACGGCGAAGCGAAGTCCAAGGTTCCAGCCTATGCCCTGCGGGCAGCATCCAAAGGCCTGATCAATGTCCCGTCAGTCGCAAACGCTTTCCTTCATCGCCTCGACTGCCCCTGAGGCGCAGATGGCCCTGGAAGAACTGGTGCGGCTTTACGGCAATGTTCCGCCGGCCGATGCCGATATCCTGGTGGCGCTTGGTGGCGACGGCTTCATGCTGCAGACGCTGCACGAGACGATCAACACCGACAAATGCGTCTACGGTATGAACTGCGGCTCGGTTGGCTTCCTGATGAACGACTACCGAGCCGATGGTCTTCACGAGCGCATCGCCCATGCGGTGGAAAACGAATTCCACCCGCTGAAGATGACGACCACGAACGAAGATGGCTCCACCTCCACGGCACTCGCCATCAACGAGGTCTACCTGTTCCGCCAGTCCTACCAGGCGGCGAAGCTGCGGGTGGTGATCGACGGGCATACGCGGCTCGAGGAACTGATCTGCGACGGGTTGATGATTGCAACACCCGCCGGCTCGACCGCTTACAACCTTTCGGCTCATGGGCCGATCCTGCCGCTCGAAGCGCCGCTGCTCGCCATGACGCCGGTGTCGGCCTTCCGCCCCAGACGTTGGCGTGGTGCCCTGCTTCCGAATCATGTCTGCGTTGATCTCGAGATCCTGGAGCCGGAAAAGCGACCGGTGAACGCCGTTGCCGACAATGCGGAAGTGAAATCGGTGCTGCATGTGCGCGTGGCGCAGTGCACGGACGTAACGGCGCGTCTTCTATCCGACCCCGACCATTCTTGGTCGGATCGCATCCTTGCCGAGCAGTTCAGCAACTAGCACAGACGAAAAAGGCCGGATGCATGATCCGGCCCTTCTCTTATTCTTCGACCTTGATCAGTCGACGTCCGCGACATCCACGTCCGGCTTGCCGCTGATGCGGTGCGCCAGCGCGGCTTCCATGAACTCGTTGAGGTCGCCATCAAGAACGTCATCCGGTGCCGTGCTCGACACGCCGGTGCGCAGGTCCTTCACCAACTGGTATGGCTGCAGGACATAGGAGCGGATCTGGTGGCCCCAGCCGATATCGGTCTTCGATGCCGCTTCGGCATTCGCCGCATCTTCGCGCTTCTTCAGCTCGGCTTCATACAGGCGGGCACGCAACATTTCCCAAGCCTTGGCCCGGTTCTTGTGCTGCGAACGCTCCTGCTGGCACGCAACCACGATGCCCGTCGGAATGTGCGTGATGCGCACCGCCGAGTCGGTCGTGTTGACGTGCTGTCCGCCTGCGCCCGAAGACCGGTAGGTATCGATACGGCAGTCGCTCTCGTTGACGTCGATGTTGATCGATTCGTCGACAACCGGGTAGACCCAGATCGACGAGAAGGACGTGTGGCGGCGCGCATTGCTGTCATACGGCGAGATGCGCACAAGGCGGTGCACGCCCGATTCGGTTTTCAGCCAGCCATAGGCATTGTGGCCCTTGACCAGCATGGTCGCGGACTTGATGCCGGCTTCTTCGCCGTCATGCACTTCCATGAGCTCAACCTTGAAGCCGGAGCGCTCGGCCCAGCGGGTGTACATGCGCAACAGCATGTTCGCCCAATCCTGGCTTTCCGTTCCACCCGCGCCGGAATGCACTTCAAGATAAGTGTCGTTGCCGTCCGCTTCGCCGGACAGCATGGCTTCGACCTGCCGGCGGCCGGCTTCGGCCTTCAGGGCCCTCAGCGCGTTCTCCGCCTCGGTGACGATGCCCTCGTCGCCTTCTTCTTCGCCAAGCTCGATCAGCTCGATATTGTCGTTGAGCTGGCTTTCCATGGCTTTGACGCCATTGATGCCATCTTCAAGCTGCTGGCGTTCGCGCATCAGCTTCTGCGCTTCCTGCGCATCGTTCCAGAGGTTTGGATCCTCTGCCTTGTTATTCAACCAGTCCAGTCGTCTTACCGCCTGATCCCAGTCAAAGATGCCTCCTCAGCAGGCTTATGGCCTGCTTGATTTCGTCGACGACATTGATGATTTCCGCACGCATGGCGTTGGTTCTTCACTCTCTATTTTCGGATTTCAAAGGTGCCGTGGACATAGTTGGCTCGGGACCGGATGTAAAGACCGGCCCCTGCCCTCGCCTCGGGTCGAATTGGCTCGGGAAGCCTTAGAACAGCCCCGGCATGCCGGAGGTCACCGCCTGCTGCGCCTGCGGCGAGTGCGAGAAGATCTGGTCCTGGGTCATATATTCGCCGTCGCCGATGACCTGGAAGACATCCGCCGGACCGGTGCCGGGCTTGAAGGCCTCGACAATGGTATCCGGCTCGCCTTCCATGGCGCCCATGCCGGTCTTGCGGTTGACGGCAACCAGTTGCATGCCTTCCGGAACGTGGAACTTCTCGGCTGGCGTCAGCTTTGCGGCTTCTTCCAGGAACTTGCCGAAGATCGGCGCTGCGAGCCCGCTGCCCGTACCAGCGTGGCCAAGCGGCGCCGGCGTGTCGTAACCGATGTAGAGACCGGCCACGAGGTTCGGGGTGTAGCCGACGAACCAGGCATCCTTCTCGTCATTGGTGGTGCCGGTCTTGCCAGCGACGTCACGGTCCTTCACCGGGATCTTGCCGGCCGCCGTGCCGCGCTGGACGACGCCCTGCATCATCGAGGTGATCTGGTAAGCAGTCATCGGATCAAGAACCTGCTCGCGGGTATCCACCACGGTCGGTTCTTCCTGGTTGTTCCAGGCGTTGGCGTTGCAGCCGTCGCAATTACGCTCTTCGTGACGGAAGATCGTCTTGCCGTAACGGTCCTGGATGCGGTCAATCACCGTTGGCTTGATCTGCTTTCCGCCATTGGCGAGCACGGCGTAAGCCGAGACCATGCGCATGACGGTGGTCTCACCCGAACCGAGGGACATGGCGAGCACCGGCAGCATCTTGTCATAGATGCCGAAACGCTCGGCATATTCGGCAACCAGTTCCATGCCCATGTCCTGCGCAAGGCGCACGGTCATCTGGTTTCGTGACTTTTCAATACCGGTGCGCAGCGTCGAAGGACCGCCGGAATTGCCACCGTAGTTGTCCGGGCGCCAGACCTGGCCGCCGGAGACAATCTCGATCGGTGCGTCAAGAATAACCGATGCCGGCGTGTACCCATTGTCGAGCGCCGCAGCGTAGACGAACGGCTTGAAGGATGAGCCCGGCTGGCGCATGGCCTGCGTGGCGCGGTTGAACTCAGACTGCGCGTAGGAGAAGCCGCCTGCCATGGCGAGAACACGACCGGTGTTCGGATCCATGGCGACAAACCCGCCCTGAACCTTCGGCGGCTGGCGCAGGCGATAGCTCTTCGCAGCCTCGTCGATCAGTTCGACATAAATGACATCGCCGCGGTTCAAGACGCCTTCCGGCGACTTTGCGGTCTTGCGCTTGTCGGTGGCGTCGCGGAAGGCCCATTTCATGTCGTCGGCGTCGATCGTGCCGGCTTCGCGCGCAGGGTCGACCTTGCCGGCACCATCCGTCGATGGCTGCAGGCCGATGCTGACCGACTGCGGCGTCACGTCAATGACGACCGCAAGCTTCCATTCGGGAACGTCCCGCAGGCCCGACACCTTGGCAAGTTCGGGACCCCAGTCGCCGACCATCGAGATCTGCGCAACCGGACCGTGGAAACCACGGCGCTGGTCGTACTCAACAAGCCCTTCCTGCAGCACCTTGCGGGCGATGACCTGCAATTCGGGGTCGAGCGAGGTGCGGACGGACAGGCCACCTTCGTAAAGCGACTTGTCGCCGTAACGCTCGATGATCTGGCGACGGACTTCCTCGGAGAAATAGTCAGAGGCAAACAGGTGGATGCCCGAGCGGCGCGGGTTCACGCCAAGCGGCTGCTTCTTGGCCTCGTCGGCATCCGACTGGGTGATGTAGCCGTTCTCGGCCATGCGATCGATGACCCAGTTGCGGCGCTCGAGCGCTGCCTTCTCGCGGCGGAACGGATGGTAGTTCGCGGGCCCCTTCGGAAGGGCTGCCAGGTAGGCGGCTTCTGCCGTGGTGAGTTCCGTTACCGACTTGTCGAAATAGGTGAGTGCCGCGCCGGCAATGCCGTAGGAATTAAGGCCGAAAAAGATCTCGTTGAGGTAAAGCTCGAGGATCTTGTCCTTGGAATAGGTCTGCTCGATGCGGAAGGAGAGAATCGCTTCCTTCACCTTGCGGTCGATCGTCTGGTCGGCGGTCAGGAGGAAGTTCTTCGCCACCTGCTGCGTAATCGTGGACGCGCCTTCCGGGCGGCGGCCCGACCCGAGGTTCTGGATGTTGGACACGATCGCGCGGGCGAGACCGGTGATATCCACGCCCGGGTGGTTGTAGAAGTTCTTGTCTTCCGCCGACAGGAAAGCTGCCTTGACGCGATCCGGCACGGCCTGGATCGGCAAGAACAGGCGCCGTTCGCGAGCATATTCAGCCATCAGCGCACCATTGCCGGCATGCACGCGCGTCGCAACAGGCGGCTCATACGAGGCAAGAACCTCGTAATTCGGCAAGTCCTTGGTCATACCGGCGAGGTAGATACCAACGCCGGCGGCCACGACCAGGAAGAGGACGCAAGCCAGTCCAAAGAAATACCCAATCAGTCTGATCATTGTCTGAGCTACCGTTCAGCTTTCATTCGGCGCATGGATCACCATGGCATGATTTAACGCGTTTTGCACGGTGGTTGCGGCTGTGCAAGGCGGAGAAGATCAATCGTCTGCGATCACCTGCGTGTTAGCTTCAGCGAGTAACCGGTTGAATGTGAGTAAAATAGGGCTCTCGGCGCGCTATCAACGCTTGTGAAAGGCCTTCAGCATCGAAGCGTGGCGCAAGCAACACCATTGCGACCTCCCAGTCGCACTATCCACCGTTGGCGACAGCGCGCTCCCGATAGCGGCGCACGGCATCAACAATGCGGTCGGTGACCTTGATGCGCCAGGAATCATCAAGGAGAAGCTTCTCGTCGTCCGGGTTGGACAGGAAGCCGAGTTCCAGAAGCACGGAAGGGATGTCGGGCGCCCGCAGAACCTGGAAACTGGCGTAACGGTGCGGGTTGTTGATGAGGGCTACCTGCCCTTCAAATGATTCCACCACGTGCGAAGCGAGCGCCGAGGAGAAAGCCTGCGTCTCGCGGCGGGCGAGATCGAGCAGGATGTCGGCGACCTCCGGAGGACCGCTCTCGATGCTGAAGCCTGCAAGCTGGTCGGACAGGTTTTCGCGCGCCGCGAGGTTTTCCGCCATGCGGTCGGAGGCCTTGTCGGAAAGGGTATAGACGGTGGCCCCGCGGATATCGCGCTGGTTCAGCGTATCGGCGTGCAATGAGATGAAGAGGTCGGCATGGCCTTGCCGGGCGCGCGTCACGCGCTCCGAGAGCGACAGGAAGGTATCGTCGTCGCGGGTAAGAAAGGCCTTGGTGCCCGGCAGCTTGTTCAACCGCTCCGCCAGGATCTTCGCGAATGCGAGCGTGATGGTCTTCTCGGGCGTCTTCGTACCGATACCGGTTGCGCCAGCGTCGATTCCGCCATGTCCGGCATCGACCGCAACGGTGAAGACACTGTCGCCTTGCGACGAGACCAGCGGATCTGGCGTCTCGGCCGATGGCGTCGACCAGTCCTGCGTCCTGACGAGGTTGGCAAAGACCTCCTTCGAGGTCATCTCCGCATCGAGTACCAGCCGATAACTGCCGTTGTCGTTCTCCTGCACCTCGGCCAGCACCAGCTTCACCGGTTTCGTTGCCGTCAGCACAATCCGGGCGCTCGTCTCGTCCATCGTCCCGTAGCGAATGTCCTTGAACAGCCCACGTGCGCCGAGATCTTCGGCCGGGAATCCGAAGGCGGTCGCTGGCAGGTCCACGATCACCCGTTCCGGGTTGCCGACATAGTGGACGGAGAAGTCCGGCTTCTTCTCGAACTCCACGACGATTCGCGTGCGGGTATCGTCCCCGGCCACCCGTGCGCCGTACGCAAGCAACGGGGGCGCGATCGTCGTCGCGTGTACCGGAGCAAGCGCAAGCAGAAGCGCCGCGACTATGACAAGGAGTGCCGCGGTGATTCGCGCTGTACCGACCATCGAGGTTGTCGCGAGTTGCCCGAAGAGACCCGTCCCGTCGCGCCCGCTCAAGATGTCATTCTCATCGAAAGTCCCGTCCGCAAGATATGAGTACCCGCGATGCCATGTCCACGGCACCCCATTTGCCGGAAACATCGCGAATCATTATCCAATTTCAGACGAGGATAAGCCGAGCAATTCCATCCAGAATATGGCCGACTTGGCTTTTCCCTTGCCAATGTGACAGATAAACCATAC
This sequence comes from Neorhizobium turbinariae, assembly GCF_023223505.1. Classification (NCBI taxonomy): domain Bacteria; kingdom Pseudomonadati; phylum Pseudomonadota; class Alphaproteobacteria; order Hyphomicrobiales; family Rhizobiaceae; genus Neorhizobium; species Neorhizobium turbinariae. The sequence goes on along the minus strand of NZ_JALPRY010000032.1, from coordinate 41,670 downwards.
AACGCGAACGAGGGTAAAAGTGTTGACGGGATAGTCTGCCGATAGGCTGCCAGCCACTTATGGACCGGGCGCCGACGACCGACAGTCATCCGCCGTCGTTACACTTTCTCCTGATACTGAATCACGTCCGGCGGTGGCCGGTGAAATCCCGGATGGCACGCCATCCAACGCTCGTTTGGAGCACACTCATCGGGCCTTTCGGCCTTCGTATTGTCTTTCTTGTTGGTCTTCGATGTTGCGGCACAAAATCTATAACCTGAAGGGACTGAGGGAGCGAGGAGCCCCGTCAATCTTCGGGTTGCTGCAATGGGCAGGTCCTGCGGGAACATCTTTATCCGGCGCAGCGACCCGTTCGCATGACAAGCCTGCCTTCACGGCGGGCCTGTTCGCGTTTCCTCGCCTGCGCCGAGGAGCAGAATTTCAATGGCAGACAAAATGCTTATCGACGCGTCTCACGAAGAGGAGACGCGGGTAGTCGTCGTTCGCGGCAACCGGATCGAAGAGTTCGATTTCGAGTCGCAACATAAGAAGCAGATACGCGGCAACATCTATCTCGCAAAAGTAACCAGAGTTGAACCGTCGCTCCAGGCGGCGTTCGTTGATTACGGCGGCAACAGGCACGGTTTCCTTGCCTTTGCCGAAATCCACCCGGACTATTACCAGATCCCGCTCGCTGACCGTCAGGCCCTGATGCAGCAGGAAGCGGAAGACCAGCGCAAGATTGCAGAAGCCGAAGGCGCCGACCCGGTGGTCGATCTCGCCCAGGAAGAACAGCCGGACGTTGGCATCACCCCCGCCCCCCAGGTAGAAGCAGCGCCCCAGGCAGACCAGGCCAGCGAAGCCGGTGCCGAGGCTGCCGAAGCAAGCCCGGGTGAAGAAGCCGCCGCCCAGGAAGAAGAAAAGCCCAAGGCGAAGCCGAAGCGTACGCGCTCCCGCAAGAAGGCGGTTGAAGCCGTAGCCGAGGAAGCGCCGGCAGTTGAAGCCCAGGCAAATGAGGCTGCTGCTGCAGAAACCACCGGATCCGAAGCTCCGGCTGAAGGCGACACCTCCGGTTCGGACGAGGACGATTCCAAGCCCGGCGAAATGGCAGCAATGGTCGAGACCGATTCGATCTCGGAAGAAGTCAGCGCGCGCCGGCCGTCCGATGATGACGACGAGGACGAAGACGACCATCACGAAAAGGAAGAAATCGAATCCGTTGGCGCCGAAGACGCCATGGAAGAGGTTCCGGATCGCGTTGTCCGCAAGCCGCGCAAGCAGTACCGCATCCAGGAAGTCATCAAGCGCCGCCAGATCCTGCTGGTTCAGGTCGCCAAGGAAGAGCGCGGCAACAAGGGCGCAGCCCTGACGACCTACCTGTCGCTTGCCGGCCGTTACTCCGTCCTGATGCCGAACACGGCTCGTGGCGGCGGCATTTCGCGCAAGATCACCCAGCCGCAGGACCGCAAGCGCCTGAAGGAAGTCGCCCGCGAGCTCGACGTTCCGCAGGGCATGGGCGTTATCCTGCGCACCGCCGGTGCAAACCGCACCCGCGTCGAAATCAAGCGTGACTTCGAATACCTGATGCGCCTGTGGGAAAATGTCCGCACGCTGACGCTCAACTCGACTGCGCCGTGCCTCGTTTATGAAGAAGGTTCGCTGATCAAGCGTTCGATCCGCGACCTCTACAACAAGGACATCAACGAGATCATCGTCTCGGGCGAAGAAGGCTATCGTGAAGCCAAAGACTTCATGAAGATGCTGATGCCGAGCCACGCCAAGGTGGTTCAGCCCTATCGCGACATCCACCCGATCTTCTCGCGCTCCGGCATCGAGGCGCAGCTTGACCGCATGCTGCAGCCGCAGGTGACGCTGAAGTCTGGTGGTTACCTGATCATCAACCAGACCGAAGCGCTCGTCGCAATCGACGTCAACTCGGGCCGTTCGACCCGCGAGCATTCGATCGAGGACACTGCACTCCAGACGAACCTGGAAGCGGCCGAGGAAGTGGCGCGCCAGTTGCGCCTGCGCGACCTTGCCGGCCTCATCGTCATCGACTTCATCGACATGGAAGAAAAGCGCAACAACCGCGCTGTCGAGAAGAAGCTGAAGGACTGCCTGAAAAACGATCGCGCCCGCATCCAGGTCGGCCGCATCTCCCATTTCGGCCTCCTCGAAATGTCGCGCCAGCGCATTCGCGCCTCGGTGCTGGAATCGACGACGCAGGTCTGCAGCCATTGCGGCGGTACCGGCCACGTTCGTTCGCAGTCGTCGATCGGCCTGCACGTTCTGCGCGGCGTTGAGGAATACCTGCTCAAGAACACCACCCACGACATCACCGTGCGCACGACGCCGGAGATCGCGCTTTACCTGCTCAACCAGAAGCGCGCTTCTATCGTCGATTACGAGAACCGCTTCGGCGTCTCGATCTACATCGAGTCTGATGTCAGCGTCGGCGCCGCCCATTTTGCAATCGACAAGGGCGAGCCGGTCGAGAACCCGGTGAAGATCGAGACCCTTGTTCCATTCGCCTCCATGCCCGTCGAAGACGAGGATGATGACGTCATCCTCGAGGAGGAGGACGAGGACGAAGAAGAGCTCGCACCGGCACAGCCGCAGCAGGCTGCTCAGGATCGCGCCCAGGGTGAAGACGGAAACCGCAAGCGTAAGCGCCGCCGGCGTCGTCGCAACCGCAATGGCGGCGAGCGTGGCGCAGAAGGTGATACCGCCCAGGCATCTGGCGACGACATGGCGGACAGCGATGAAGACGACGCCGAAGGCGAGGACGATGCATCCGAAACCACCGCTGACGCAGACGCGTCCGCCGCAGCCGCACCGGGTGAAGAAGGCGATGAAGGCAACCGCCGCAAGCGTCGCCGTCGCGGCAAGCGTGGTGGCCGCCGCAACCGCAATGGTGAGGAAGGCAGCGAACTGAACGCTTCCGAAGCCGAAGACGGCGATAATGAAGGCGAAGGCAATGAAGGTGCTGCCGCAACCGAAAGCGCTGTAGCCGAAACGGAAGTCGCCGCTGAAACGGAAGCTCCGCTCGAAACAGCGGCTGCGGAGGCTCCTTCGGAGGCCGACGCGGTTGTTGCCGAAGAGACCAAGCCGAAGCCCCGCCGTGCTCGTCGTGGCAAGGCCGCAGCCGCCGCAGAGGCCGCTGCCGTGGAAGCGCCAGCAACCGAAACTCCGGCAACCGAAGCACCGGTCGCCACCGATGCCGCCGCTCCCGAAGCGCCTGTGGAGGCAGTCGTGGACCAGGTTGATGCAGCACTCGGCGAAGAGCCGGCCGCTCCCGCCGAGCCTGCTGCTGAAGCGCCAGCGGCTGACGCCAGCGAAGAAGCCAAGCCGGTTCGCGCCAACCGCGCATCGAACATCTCTTCCTCGACCGAGGCAGTAGTGAAGAGCTCCGAGCCGACCGCCGCGCCGGAAGGTGATGGCGAGCCGCCGAAGCCGAAGAAGGCCGGCTGGTGGCAGCGTCGCGGCTTCTTCTGATAGCCAATAAACGTGATCTAAAGGCCGCCTTTCGGGGCGGCCTTTTTTGTTGCCGGAGTTCCCGCCCCCTTCGCAAACTGATTCAAGTTGTTGCCAGTTTGATTCAATCGCCGCCGCTAAGTCTCTGGGAGGTAACGGCAGTTTCCCTCTCCTCCACGAACAATTGATGCCGGGTTCGCAGCGATCAAAACAGTTTCCGGTTTTGCAGGCCGGTCGAATAGCCTAAGCTCGCGACACGACGCAGCCTGCTTCGGCGCTGCCATGCACACCAACGAGGAAGTGAATGACCCGCCTGTTCAAGACCCTTGCCGCCGGCTCCATGCTCGCTCTTGCCTTCACCCATGCGGCGCCGGCGCTCGCCATCGATGAACAGCAGAAGCAGGAAATGGGCGCGTTCATCCGCGAGTACCTGCTGCAGAACCCGGAAATCCTTCTTGAGGTGCAGGATGCCCTGCAGGCCAAACAGGCCTCGCAGCGCACGGCCATGTCGACCAAGGGCATCGCTGACAACAAGCAGGCGATCTTCACCTCACCAAACGACGTCGTGCTCGGTAACCCGAAGGGCGACGTCACCGTGGTAGAATTCTTCGACTACAATTGCGGCTACTGCAAACGCGCGCTGTCGGACATGAACGAACTTCTGGAGAAGGACCCGAACATCCGCTTCGTCCTGAAGGAGTTCCCGATCCTCGGTCCTGACTCACTTGCCGCCCATCGTGTTGCGAATGCCGTCCGGCTTCTCGCGCCCGGCAAGTATGCCGAGTTCCACCAGGAGCTCATGGGCCAATCGCACGCATCCGAGAAGTCCGCGATCGCTGTTGCTTCGTCGCTCGGGTTGAATGAAGCCGATATCCGCAAGTCGATGGCCGAAAACCCGAACGACGACATCGTTCGCGAAGCCTACGAGCTCGCGACCGCAATCGGCATCACCGGCACGCCGACCTATGTCGTCGGTGACGAAGCTGTCTTCGGCGCCCAGGGGGTGGATGCGCTCGAGCCGAAGGTCGCCAATGTCCGCGCCTGCGGCAAGGCCACCTGCTAACTTCCCGCCTCAAGCTCTATCCAGTAGGGGACTGGCGCGCCTTTCGGCGCTTCAGGGCTTTCCCTTGCGTTCTCACCGGTCTATAGGTGGCCGCTGAACTTCAGGATGGAACAAAAGATAGCCGATGAACAAGACGGTCTTCGTCCTCAATGGCCCGAACCTCAACATGCTTGGGAAACGCGAGCCGGGCATCTATGGCGGCAATACGCTCAAGGATGTCGAGAACGAATGCGTCGCGGCCGGCGCGGCATTGGGTCTGACTGTCGACTTCCGCCAGAGCAACCACGAAGGGGTCCTGATCGACTGGCTTCATGAGGCAAGCGAGAAGGCTATCGGCGTCGCCATCAATGCGGGCGCCTACACGCACACCTCGATTGCGCTTCACGATGCGATCAAGGCCATCTCCGTTCCGGTGATCGAAGTTCATATCTCGAACGTCCACGCACGCGAGCATTTCCGCCACCACTCGGCGATCGCTCCAGCGGCCAAGGGCGTGATTTGCGGCTTCGGCATCCAGAGCTATGTTCTGGCGCTCAACGCCCTGAATTCCCTTAGTGCCTGACACGATAAACAACACAAACAGGATTTGCCATGTCTGAGAAGAAGAACGGGATCGACAAGGGACTGATCCGCGACCTAGCGAACATCCTCAACGATACCGACCTCACGGAAATCGAGGTCGAGCAGGACGACCTGCGTATTCGCGTGTCGCGCCAGGGCGCGACCCAGTATGTTCAGGCGCCAGTCGCTCCTTCCTTCGCTCCTGCCGCCGCTGCACCTGCAGCAGCATCCCCGGCCCCGGTTGCCGCTGCCGACAACAAGAATGCCGTGACCGCTCCCATGGTCGGCACTATCTATCTTGCTCCGGCTCCTGGCGCCCGCGCCTTCGTAGAAGTCGGCACGATGGTCAAGGAAGGCCAGACGCTCCTCATCATCGAAGCGATGAAGACGATGAACCAGATCCCCTCGCCGCGTGCCGGCAAGGTGACCGAGATCCTGGTCAACGATTCCCAGCCGGTCGAGTTTGGCCAGCCCCTCGTCATCATCGAGTAAGGCCCATGATTTCGAAGATCCTCATTGCCAACCGTGGCGAGATCGCGCTTCGTGTCCTGCGGGCTTGCAAGGAGCTCGGCATCGCGACTGTTGCCGTCCACTCCACGGCTGATGCGGATGCGATGCATGTGCGCCTAGCCGACGAAAGCGTCTGCATTGGCCCGCCTCCGTCGCGCGAAAGCTATCTGAACATCCACCAGATCGTCGCTGCCTGCGAAATCACCGGCGCGGATGCGGTGCATCCCGGCTACGGATTCCTGTCGGAGAACGCCAAGTTCGCCGAGATCCTCGAAGCGCACGGCATCACCTTCATCGGCCCGACGGCCGAGCACATCCGTATCATGGGTGACAAGATCACCGCCAAGAAGACCGCCCAGGAACTCGGTATTCCCGTTGTTCCGGGTTCTGATGGCGAAGTGAAGCCGGAGAACGCTCTGGAGATTGCCCGCACGATCGGTTTTCCGGTGCTCATCAAGGCAACGGCCGGCGGTGGCGGACGCGGCATGAAGGTCGCCAAGAACGAAGCGGATCTCGAAGAAGCCGTTTCCACGGCCCGTTCGGAAGCGCTTGCAGCATTCGGCAACGATGCCGTCTACATGGAAAAGTATCTCGGCAAGCCGCGCCACATCGAAATCCAGGTCGTCGGCGACGGTGAGGGCAACGCCATCCATCTGGGCGAACGTGACTGCTCGCTGCAGCGCCGCCACCAGAAGGTCTGGGAAGAGGCCAACTCCCCTGCCCTCAACGTCGACCAGCGCATGAAGATCGGCCAGATCTGCGCCGACGCGATGAAGAAGCTCAAGTATCGCGGTGCCGGTACGATTGAGTTCCTGTACGAAAACGGCGAGTTCTATTTCATCGAAATGAACACCCGCCTGCAGGTGGAGCATCCGATTACCGAAGCGATCACCGGCATCGACCTCGTGCACGAGCAGATCCGCGTCGCTTCTGGCGGTGGCCTGTCCGTGTCGCAGGAAGACATCGTCTTCCACGGTCACGCGATCGAATGCCGCATCAATGCTGAGGACCCGCGGACCTTTGTCCCGTCGCCGGGCACGATCACGCATTTCCATGCCCCCGGTGGCCTTGGCGTACGAGTCGATTCGGGTGCCTATGCTGGCTACAAGATCCCGCCCTACTACGACAGCTTGATCGGCAAGCTGATCGTCCACGGTCGCACCCGCGTCGAATGCATGATGCGCCTGCGTCGTGTTCTGGACGAGTTTGTCGTGGATGGCATCAAGACGACCTTGCCCCTGTTCCAGGACCTGGTCGACAATCCGGATATCGCCAACGGCGACTACGACATCCACTGGCTGGAACACTACCTGGCCGGAGACAAGGCGCACTAAGAAGGGCTTAGATGGCTGGGCGACGCGGCAAATATTATCCGGCGATTACACCGGACATCCTGTTGCGCGCCTATTCCATCGGTCTCTTCCCAATGGCGGAATCGGCAGACGACCCGGAGATCTTCTGGGTCGAGCCCGAAGTGCGCGGCATCCTGCCACTCGACAGCTTTCACGTGTCAAAAAGCCTCGCGAGAACGGTCCGCCGTCGGCCGTTCGACATCCGCTTCGATACCGCGTTCGATGAGGTGATCGCCGCCTGCGCCGAACCGGTACCTGACCGGCCGAGCACCTGGATCAACTCCACGATCCGACGCCTCTACGGCAACCTCCACAAGATGGGACACGCGCACAGCGTCGAAGCGTTCGAGGGCGATGAACTGGTTGGCGGGCTTTACGGCGTGTCGCTTGGTGCGGCCTTCTTTGGTGAGAGCATGTTCTCCCGGCGCACGAACGCCTCGAAGATCTGCCTCGTGCACCTCGTCGAGCGCCTCAAGGCGCACGGCTTCATCCTCCTGGACACGCAGTTCACCACCGAACACCTGAAGACGTTCGGCGCGATCGATATTGCCAAGGATGATTACCTGAAGCTGCTGCGCGAGGCCGTCGACCTGCCGCACAGGCGCTTCTGAGCGTCAGTTGCTCGCGCTGCTTGGCGGCGGAACGTCCGATTCCTGTTTGCAACCCGTCAGCCAGATGTCGTAGATCGGGTGTTCCACGGCGTTGAGGCCTGGGCTGTCGGCGAACATCCAGCCGGAGAAGATGCGGCGGATCTTGCGATCAAGGGTGATCTCGTCCACCTCGATGAAGCCGTCCACCCGCTGCGCTTCGCTTTCGTCACGCGAGTAGCAGACCTTCGGCGTCACCTGCAGTGCGCCGTATTGCACTGTTTCATCGACATAGACGTCAAAAGTGGTGATGCGGCCGGTGATCTTGTCGATGCCCTTGAACACTGCAACGGCATTGGAGATGCGGGCAGCAGACACGCCATCCGCCGCAAACGCCGCCGACAGGGCGATGACACTGCCAAGCAGGTACTTGCGAAGATAAGACGTTGGCAAACCCATACTGCGTCCCGCTGCGGCCGTTACTGGCTTTGAGAGCTAGAGGTGGATTGTGGCAAAACCGGTGCGACCCGGGCCGCTCAGTTCCCGGGCGTCCAGGCGTCGTAGTCGCCGGTCACCCGCGGACGCTCACCGGTAGCGGCCAGCGAACCCTTCGGACGGTACGCAAGCGGCGTGCCCGTAAGGTTTTCCTTGTGCGGCTTCTGCCATTCGCGCGGCGTGTAGGTTTCCTGCGACGGCGGCACATCCGTGCGGTAGTGCATCCAGCCATGCCAGCCCGGAGCGATCGCGGAAGCCTCGGCGTAGTTCTTGTAGATCACCCAGCGGCGCGGCTTGCCCCAGGACGTCATCGGGCCTTCGTAATAGATGTTGCCGAATTCGTCTTCGCCGACCTTCTTGCCGTGGCGCCAGGTGAAGAACCGCGTACCGATCGTCTGTCCGTTCCACCAGGTGAAGATCTGCAACAACAAGTTTTTCATGATCGGTCCGTCAGCTTCGAAAGCAGGTTAGGTAAGCGCTTTGACTTTGCCCCGCTTATGCCGCCTGCAGGCGCGGATGTCCAGCGATTCCGGGGCAAGTCCATGTCATTTGAAGGTCATATAGGCATCCGCCCTCAGACAGCCAGCCGCTTTTCCATGATCACCGCCGGCAGGCCGGAATTGGGGGCACCACACTCCGCCATGCGGTCGACTTCGACAAAACCCAGTCGCTCATAGAAGGAAAGCGCGCGCTTGTTCTCCAGCGCCACTTCTACCCGCATGATCTCGGCATCCGGGAAGCAGCTTTCCAACTCGGCGAAGATGTCGCGACCGATGCCCTCGTTCTGGCACGATGGCTTCACGTAGAGCTGGTGCAGCATCGCCGTCTTAGCCATCTTCGGATACATGGCGGCAAACCCCATGCCGCCGATCTCCTTGCCGTCGTCGGCAACCAGGAATTCCCCGTCCCGCTTCTGGATCCGCGCCCGGATGGCGTTGGCCGAGTGCCAACTGCGCACCATCTGCGCCACCTTGTCTGCGCCGTAGAACGGATCGTAGGTGGCGTGGAAGGTCTCTGCCAGCAGGACGCGGATTTTCTCCACGTCCTCTTCTCCTGCGGTGCGGACGAAGTAGACCATGGGCCTACTCCTCGATCCCCAGCTTCGCCTTGACGAGCGCCTGGACGGCCTGCGGATTTGCCTTGCCGCCGGTCGACTTCATCACCTGGCCGACGAACCAGCCGGCGAGCGTGGGCTTCGCCTTCACCTTGGCGACCTGATCCGGGTTGGCGGCGATGATCTCGTCGACTGCCTTCTCGATCGCGCCGGTGTCGGTCACCTGCTTCATGCCGCGGGCTTCGACGATCTCCGCGGGGTCGCCGCCTTCGTTCAAGACGATCTCGAAGAGGTCCTTGGCGATCTTGCCGGAGATGGTTTCGGCCTTGATGAGGTCGATGATGCCGCCAAGCTGGGCGGGCGAAACCGGAGTCTCTTCAATGTCTTTGCCGAGTCTGTTCAAGGCGCCCAGCAAGTCGTTGATGACCCAGTTTGCGGCCATCTTGCCGTCGCGGCCCTCGGCCACGGCCTCGAAATAATCGGCAATAGCCTTTTCCGAAACCAGCACCGAAGCGTCATAGACCGACAGCCCCAGTTCGCGAACAAAGCGGGCCTTCTTGTCGTCCGGCAGTTCCGGCAAGTGCTCGGCAAGTTCGGCGATGAAGGCATCGTCGAATTCGAGCGGCAGCAGGTCCGGGTCGGGGAAATAACGATAGTCGTGCGCATCTTCCTTGGAGCGCATCGAACGCGTCTCGCCCTTGTTCGGGTCGAACAGGCGAGTTTCCTGGTCAATCGTGCCGCCATCCTCAAGGATGCCGATCTGGCGACGCGCCTCATATTCGATCGCCTGGCCGATGAAGCGGATGGAGTTGACGTTCTTGATCTCGCAGCGCGTGCCGAAGGGCTCGCCCGGACGGCGGACGGAAACGTTGACGTCGGCGCGCATCGAGCCTTCGTCCATGTTGCCGTCACAGGTGCCGAGGTAGCGCACGATGGAGCGAAGCTTGGTCATGTAGGCCTTGGCTTCGTCCGAGGAGCGCATGTCGGGCTTCGAGACGATCTCCATCAGCGCCACGCCCGAACGGTTGAGGTCGACATAGGACATGGTCGGATGCTGGTCGTGCATCGACTTGCCGGCGTCCTGTTCCAGGTGCAGGCGCTCGATGCCGATCTCGATGTCCTCGAACTGGCCCTGACGATCTGGACCAAGCGAGATGACGATCTTGCCTTCGCCGACGATCGGGTCCTTGAACTGGGAGATCTGATAGCCTTGCGGCAGGTCGGGATAGAAATAGTTCTTGCGGTCGAAGACGGAGCGCTTGTTGATCGCCGCCTTCAGGCCAAGCCCGGTGCGAACAGCCTGCTTCACGCATTCCTCGTTGATGACGGGCAGCATGCCGGGCATGGCTGCGTCGACGAGCGATACGTTGGAATTGGCGGGCTTGCCGAATTCGGTGGAAGCACCTGAAAAGAGCTTGGACTTCGACAGGACCTGCGCGTGCACTTCCATGCCGATGATCACTTCCCAGTCGCCAGTGGCGCCGGGAATCAAGCGTTTCGGATCGGGCGTGCGGACGTCGACAATAGTCATCTGATGCTCGTGATATGGTCTCGGATAGGTGTTCTGGAGGTAGAGCAAATGGCGCACAGGCGCAAGCTTAACCGACCACTTGACGCATGCGGAACGCGCTAGAAGCTTGCGCCATAGACGCCGAGATCAGGCTGGACGAGTTCCTTCGCCAGCCCCACGGACTGAACATCGCGATCGATCTTCGGCGAATAGGTGACGGTCAGCCATTTCAGCGAGTAGCCGTGCTTCTCGAAGAAGCCGATCGCCTCGCTGTTCTGCGCATGTGTCTCGACCCGTGCCACATCAAAACCCTGGTGCAGGATCTCCGCCTCGATTTCAGCGAGGAGCAGTTTCCCGAGCCCCTGCCCCTGATAAGCCGGATCGACCCAGAAATCGGAAATCAGCTCATCGAGCTTCTCGCGCGCTGCCCAGCCGGCCAGCAGGCCGCCGCGTTCAATGACGGTGATCGTCAGCCAGGACGAGCGGGTGAAGTTCAGGAAGGCCGAACGTGCGCCTTCGCGCATGCTGTTCATCTCGCCAATGGCGGCCATGGCCTTTTCCCAGGACCGGAAGCCGACTTCCGCCAGCGCATCGACTTCATCTTCACGCGCGTTGCGGATCGTGCCCATGGCGCCCCCTTGTTTGCCCGAGCAGTAAAGCATTGCGCTTTGGCTTTGACCAGCGGCGGCCCCACCGCTTGACGATTTCCCCAAAGCATCCTAGTTCGAGTCCCGTTGTCCTGATGGAGTTTTGATGTTCTCGTCCCGAGAGGCCCGCTGAGGGGCCGGCCGCCCAAGCAGCGCACCGGCCCAGACAAAAACGACCGCCCCGGCGCTTGCCGCGCCGGAAACGTTTTTGCGCGCTCGCACGAGCGCTTCTCCGGACACAAGAACAATGGACATTTCGCGCGCCGAACAGCGCATCCTACACCTGCTCACCCAGGGCGGCAGGATCGAACTCACCCGTGACGACAACCGCAAGATCGAAAAGTTGCAGCTCATCACTCGCGAGGGCTGGGCATTTTCCGGCCTCGACCTCATTACCTTCCGCAAGCTCAAGCAAAAGAAGGCGATCAAGTCCCAGGGCGGACGGCCGTACCGAATCACCGAAAGAGGTTTGGTGCTGGTGAGGTCCGAGCAGGACAATCGCTGAACGCAAAAAGGCGGCACCCAGGGTGCCGCCTTTCTTCATTCCGAATTGCGTTCTCTCACGAGATCGCTTGTCTTGTTACCACCATTTGGTGGGCGTGAACTTGCCGGCGGCCTGTTCGATGACATGCGCCGTGCGGAACAGCGTCTCTTCCTCGAACGGCTTGCCGATCAGCTGAAGCCCAAGCGGCAGGCCCTTCTTGTCGAGGCCGGCGGGAACGGCAATGCCCGGCAGGCCTGCCATGTTGACCGTCACGGTGAAGATGTCGTTCAGGTACATCGCGACCGGATCGGCGGAAAGGTTCTCGTCGGCGATACCGAAGGCGGACGACGGGGTTGCCGGCGTCAGGATCGCATCGATACCAGCGTCGAAGACGGTTTCGAAATCGCGCTTGATCAGCGTGCGAACCTTCTGCGCCTGCAGGTAATAAGCGTCATAATAACCGGCCGACAGAACATAGGTGCCGATCATGATGCGGCGCTTCACTTCCTGGCCGAAGCCGGCAGCACGCGTCTTCTCGTACATGTCGACGATGTCCTTGCCGTCGACACGCAGGCCGTAGCGCACGCCGTCATAACGAGCGAGGTTCGACGAAGCTTCAGCCGGGGCCACGATGTAATAAGCCGGCAGCGCGTATTTGGTGTGCGGCAGGCTGATGTCGACGATCTCGGCACCGGCTTCCTTCAGCCAGGCGATCCCCTTCTGCCAAAGCGCTTCGATCTCTTCCGGCATGCCGTCCAGGCGGTATTCGCGGGGAATGCCGATCTTCATGCCCTTTACCGACTGGCCAAGCGAGGCCTCGTAATCCGGCACCGGCAGGTCAACCGAGGTCGTATCCTTGGCGTCCACGGAGGCCATGGACTTCAGCATGATCGCGGCGTCGCGCACGTCGCGGGCAATCGGGCCAGCCTGGTCGAGCGACGAAGCAAAGGCAACGACGCCCCAGCGCGAGCAGCGGCCATAGGTCGGCTTGATGCCGACCGTGCCGGTGAAGGCGGCCGGCTGGCGGATCGAGCCGCCCGTGTCGGTCGCGGTCGCGCCGGCGCAAAGGTGCGCGGCAACGGCTGCAGCCGAACCACCGGAGGAACCGCCCGGCACGAGCTGCTGGTTGGAGCCTTCAGCCTTCCAGGGGTTGATGACCGGGCCGTAATAGGACGTCTCGTTGGAGGAGCCCATGGCGAACTCGTCCATGTTGAGCTTGCCGAGCATGACCGCTCCATCGTCCCAGAGGTTCTGGGTGACGGTCGATTCATATTTCGGCTTGAAGCCATCGAGAATGTGCGAGCAGGCCTGGGTGTGGACGTCCTTGGTGCCGAACAGGTCCTTGATGCCGAGCGGAATGCCTTCAAGCGCGCCGACCGTCCCCGATGCGCGGCGCGCGTCGGAAGCCTTGGCCATTTCCAGCGCCTTTTCCGGCGTCACGGTCACATAGGCGTTGAGCGCCTCGTTCGCCGCGTCAATGGCCTTCAGGTAGCTCTCGGTGAGCTCGACCGAGGTGATTTCCTTGGCTTTCAGCTTCTCGCGGGCTTCGGCAATGGTGAGGCTTGTGAGTTCGGTCATGGTCATCTTCAATGGTTCTTGAAACAGGCGGGAGGCTTGGCGGCGGCTTCCTGAACGGAAGCGCTCACTCGACGACCTTCGGCACAAGGAAGAAATTGTTGTCGGTCACCGGGGCATTGGCCACCACGTCGGCGGCCTTGTCTCCATCGGTGACATCATCAGTACGCTTGCGCATCTGCATCGGGGTGACCGATGTCATCGGCTCGACGCCGGTCACATCGACCTCGTTCAATTGTTCGACGAACCCGAGAATGCCGTTCAGTTCGCCGACCATGCGATTGGCATCTTCCTCGGTAACCGCAATGCGGGCAAGGCGCGCGACGCGCTTTACGATGGCGAGATTGACGGACATGGTGCAACTCCAGGCGAGAAATTTTCTACCGCTATAATGGCGCCATCCGGTTCCCGCAACAGGCAGCGCACCGCAAATCACCGCGGTGCGCCACTTGAGTGGTGAGTTGATCAGTAGCTGAGGCTGCCCCCGACGGCCGGCGTCTCGACCCGCGTGCGCGAACCTTCCATACCCTTGACGAACTTCTCCGGGGTCTGGTCGATGATCGGGAAGGAGCCGTAGTGGCACGGGATGGCGTGCTTGAAGTCGAAGAAGCGCTGGCAAGCGAGCGCTGCAACGGCGCCGCCCATGGTGAAGCGATCGCCGATCGGCACGATGCCGATGTCTGGCTGGTGCAGTTCGTTGATCAGCGCCATGTCGGAGAAGATGTCCGTGTCGCCCATGTGGAGGATCGACGGCTCGTCCTCGAAATGCAGCATCAGGCCGTTGGCATTACCCAGCGCATGCGACACCCCGTCCTCGGTGATCTGGGCCGAGGAATGCAGCGCGTTGGTGAAGGTTGCGGTGAAGCTGTCGAAACTGATCGTTCCGCCGGTATTGCCCATTTCGAGCTTGGCGACACCCTTGCTGCCGAGCCAAGCTGCCAGATCGGCATTGGCGAGAACCGTGGCACCGCTCTCGCGGGCAAGCTGGACGGTATCGCCGACATGGTCGCCGTGGCCATGCGTCAAAAGGATATGGGTGATGCCTTCAGCCGCGGCCTTGGCGTCCTGGCCCGAGAAAGCGGGGTTTCCCGTGAAGAACGGGTCGATCAGAATTTTCGCCTTCGCCGTCTCGATCCGGAAGGCGGAGTGCCCAAGCCAGGTGATCTTCATGGAAATACTCCTCTAGTATAAAGACTAAGTGCCCCTGACAGATAGCCGCGATGCCGCTAAAGGGAAGTCCCCAGGCAGCGCGAGATGCGTTTATCCGAATGCAGGACGACCACATATGACGGTAATGACGATCGAGGAACTTGCGGCGGCGCTGCGTCCAGGTGAAGCCGTTGCGGGCCTGGACCTTGGCACCAAGACGATCGGGCTTGCCATGTCGGATCTCGGTCGCCGTTTCGCCTCCCCGCGACCGGTGATCAAGCGCGTCAAGTTCACGCAGGATGCGGCGACCCTGCTCGCCTTTGCGGAGAAAGAAAAGGTGGCGGCCTTCATCATCGGGCTGCCGGTCAACATGGACGGCTCATCGGGCCCACGCGTCCAGGCGACCCGTGCCTTCGTGCGGTCGATGTCGGAAAAGACCGACCTCCCCTTCGTGTTCTGGGACGAGCGTTTGTCGACGGTGGCCGCGGAGCGTGCACTGCTGGAGATGGACGTATCGCGCGCCAAGCGGGCGGACCGGATCGATTCGGCCGCTGCGAGCTTCATTCTTCAGGGCGCGCTCGACAGGCTTTCTTCACTGGCGAGAGAGCGTGACGCCTGACGGCGGCGCCACCAGGCGGCAATTGCCTTGCGCTTGCGGAATGCAATGATGGCGAAGACGATCAGGCTGTCGAAGGCGATCGCGCGGGCCACCAGCGGCGGGATCGTCTCCGGTGGAATGCCGAGGATGTTGCCGTAGATGGTGAAGACGAGGTCGTGGGTGTGGCGCGTCAACATGAAGAAGCCGAAGCTCATGTCGTAATAGGAAAGCCCGTACCAGCTGGACAGCAGCAGCACGGGGCCTGCCCACAAAATCACAAACCACTTCATGCGGTTCTTCTCCTCGACTCGACCGGATACATCTCCGGAAGGATGAGCCATCTCGACAATGCCATCAGGCTCAAGACCACGGCGGGAACGGAAATATCCAGCGCCAGCATCGCAAAGAGCGTCGTCATGACCACCAGCAATGCATGATCTTTGAGAGCAGTTCCCATTCACCTCGGTCCGGCGACTGTCGTGGTTAACAATTCGTTAATCAACTTAAGGCGCGCGAGGTTCGGGGCAATGCAAACCGGTCAACATGGTTAACGCGGGAGGCGTGCCTGTGGAAAAGCGGTCAGCCGTAGATGGCACGCACCAGGCGGCGCAGCGTTGCGGCCACCTTTTCCCAGTCCTTCTCGGTCTTCAAGGGCACGCCCGCAAACTGGCCGCTGACGGCAGCGGAGATGACCAGGTGCTGGATCGCGGCAAACAGCATGGCATTGGTCGTGGCAGCATCGACGCCCTTCGGCGGCGTCAGCGAGCCCTTCATCCGGTCCAGCCACTTGCCAAGGGCCTTGGTGCGCGCTTCGGCCAGACGGCGTACCTGCGGCGTATCCTGCGACACCTCCCAGGCAACGATCTTGCAGACCAGCGGATCGTCGCGCAGCGCCTCCATGAAATAGGTGGAAAGCTTTTCCATGAGGTCGCCATAGGTGAGCAGGAACATGCCGCCGGTGTCTTCGGGGATCTTGTCCTTCACCCAGGTGCCGAGATCGTTGCCGATGGCTTCGATCAGACCATCGAGGCCTCCGTAGTAGCGATAGATGAGTTGTTTGTCGCAACCGGCCCGCCGGGCCACCGCATTGATGCCGAAGCCTTGGAAACCCTGCTCGGCCAGAAGATCCCGCGCCGCCAAAAAAATCGCGCGCTCGGTTCCTGCGCGGTTCCTGACCTTGGGTGCACTGGCTTGGTGAGCAGTAAGTTCCGGGATCTGCAGCATGGTTAACCTGTCCGAGTCTTGATTGTTAACCGCGATAGTGGGGTGCCGGGGGCGCCGCAAGCAGGTGGGGAAGGCGATGCACAGAATTGCCGGCCTGCATCCGCTGATTTACCGCCGCAGCATTGCGCTCACCGCCGGGTAAGACTAACGACAGTGCACCTGCCTCCAACATTTCTTCCCATATGCTCATCGTCTTCCAAAGCATCCTCCCGATCTTCCTGCTCGTGCTTCTCGGCATGGGGCTCAAGCGCACGCCGGTGATCAACCGCAGCGTCTGGGACGGACTTGAGCAGCTAAGCTACTGGGTGCTCTTCCCTGCCCTCTTGTTCATGACGATGGCGAAGGCCGATTTTGCCAATCTCGGAAACCTGAGCGTCAGCATCGCGGCGATCGGCGCGGTGCTCATCATGTCGGGCGGCCTGCTGCTCGCCTGGCCATTGTTTCGCAATGCCGGCACCAGCGGACCGGCGTTCACCTCGGTGTTCCAGACAGCGACCCGCTGGAATGCGTTCATCGCGCTTGCAATTGCAGCCAATACCCATGGCGCGGAAGGGCTGCTGACGGTCGGCCTCGTGATGGCGGCGATCATCATTCCGCTCAACCTGATCAATGTCACCGTGCTGCTCTGGTTTTCAGGCCGCGAGCGCAACTATCTCGCGATCCTGTACCGCGTCGTCACGAACCCGCTGATCATCGCAACGCTCGCCGGCATCCTCGTGAACGTCAGCGGCATCCCGATCTTTGCGCCGCTGATGAAGACGGTGGAACTCCTGTCGCAGGCGTCGCTCAGCCTCGGCCTCATCACCGTCGGTGCCGGCTTGCGCGTTGCAGATGCGCTGAAGCCGCGGGCCGCCGCGCTTGTCGGCGTTGGCCTCAAACTCATCGTTTTCCCGATCGTGGCAGTCGCGGTCGGCTCGCTCTACGGGATTTCCGGCGACGGGCTCGTGCTCCTGGCGCTCAGCGCTTCGGTCCCCACCGCCATGAATGGCTACCTGCTGGCAAAGCAGCTGAACGGTGACGCCGACCTCTACGCTGCTACGGCAACGCTGCAGGTCGTGGCGTCATTCCTGACGATCCCGGTGGTGATGGCAGTGACCGCTCAGGTCGCCGGCGGATAAAGCAGATCCACGATGTAACGGGCGTCGAAGCGGGAATCGAGCATGCCGTAGGTCGAGCGCCAGCCGCCGGCCAGCCGCGTTTCGAGGAAAGCATCGGCGATCTTGCCCGCACCAAGCCGCATCAGTTCGGCGGCGCCTGCGGCAAGCGCCAGTTGCTCGACCAGAAGCCGTGCTGCACCTTCATCCGATTCGCAGAGTGCCATTGCGGCGCGCAGCACCTCGACCGTCTTCTTGCCCGAAGGACCGAGATCACGCTCGAAGCCGGCAAGCACCGTCTCGAACAGGTCCCTGCCGCGCGACAGGACGCGCAGCACGTCGAGCGCCATCACATTGCCGGAGCCTTCCCAGATCGCATTGACTGGGGCTTCGCGGTAGTGGCGGGCAATCGGTCGCTCTTCGACGTAACCGTTGCCGCCAAGGCATTCCATCGCTTCATAGATCAGCGACGGGGCGATCTTGCAGTTCCAGTATTTGATGACCGGCGTCATGACGCGCGCAAAGGCTGCGTCCGTCTGGCTGCTTGCGGCACGATCGAAGGCATCGGCAAGCCGGAAGGCAAGTGCCGTTGCGGCAGCGACATCAAGCGCCATGTCGGCCAGGACGCGCGTCATCAGTGGCTGGTCGATGAGCTTGTTGCCGAAGACGCTGCGGCCACGCGTGTGGTGCACGGCCTCTGCCAGCGAGGCACGCATGATGCCGGCAGACGCCAGGGCACAATCGAGCCGCGTCAGCGTCACCATGTCCAGGATGGTGCGGATGCCAGCACCCGGCTCGCCGAGCAGGAAGCCGAAGGCATCACTGAACTCAACCTCCGACGAGGCATTGGAGCGGTTGCCGAGCTTGTCCTTCAGGCGTTGGAACTGCAGGCCGTTCGCGGTCCCGTCCTCGAGCAGGCGCGGCACCAGGAAGCAGCCGATCCCCTCGGCCGTCTTGGCGAGCATAACAAAACCGTCGCTCATCGGCGCCGACATGAACCACTTGTGGCCGGAAAGCCGGTAGATGCCCTCGCCGACGCGCTCGGCGGTCGAGCGGTTGGCGCGGACATCTGTGCCGCCCTGCTTTTCGGTCATGCCCATCCCGAGCGTGACGGAGTTCTTCTGCAGCGCCGGGCGGTTCGTCGAATCGTATTTGCGCGACAGGATCTTTGGCGCCCATTCCTTCTGGACCCGCGGCGAAGCCATCAGGGCCGCGATCGAGGCGCTGGTCATCGTCAGCGGGCAAAGATGCCCGCATTCAAGCTGCGACGTCAGGTAGAAACGCGTCGCCCGTGCCTTGTGCTCGTGCCCCTTGGCTTCCGGAAGGCTTTCCCAGACGGACGAATGAAGCCCGGCCTGCATCGACCGGCGCATCAGCGCATGCCATGCCGGGTGGAACTCTACCGTATCGAGCCGTTCGCCGCGCGGTCCATGGGTCTTCAGCTTCGGCGGGCTCTCGTTCGCCATCCGCGCCAGTTCCTGCGCTTCCGGCGAGGTGACATATCTGCCAAGCTGGTCATATTCTTCGCGGATCGTTCGGTTAAGCGTGCTCGTCAGATCAACGACGAGCGGATCCGATCGATAGGCATTGATGCCGGACCACGGTTCTGGCTGGTTCAGTTTTGCGAATTTTTCTTCGGCGCGCGACATCTGGTTCATGCACCGCTTCTAGCCGGTTTCTCTGCAAATTGCAGTGGGATGTCGCAAATTTCCCGTGCATTCGCTTGCCGCCCTTTTCGTCACACCTTATAGACCGCCGAACGCAAGCGGAGACACGACTTATGGTCTTCTTCCCCCACCGCCACCTCCTCGGCATCAAGGGTCTCACCGAACAGGACATCACTCTTCTTCTCGACAAGGCCGACGAGGCCGTGAAGATTTCCCGCCAGCGGGAAAAGAAGACGTCCACCCTGCGCGGCCTCACCCAGATCAATCTCTTCTTTGAAGCCTCGACGCGAACGCAATCCTCGTTCGAGCTCGCGGGCAAGCGCCTCGGCGCCGACGTCATGAACATGTCGGTCGGCAACTCCTCGGTGAAGAAAGGCGAAACGCTGATCGACACCGCGATGACGCTCAATGCCATGCGTCCCGACGTGCTGGTGCTGCGACACTCGTCCGCAGGTGCTGCAGCGCTTCTGGCGCAGAAGGTTGCCTGTTCGGTGGTGAATGCCGGCGATGGCCAGCATGAGCATCCGACCCAGGCGCTGCTTGACGCGCTCACCATCCGCCGCGCCAAGGGCAAGCTTTCGCGCATCATCGTGGCGATCTGCGGCGACGTGCTGCATTCGCGTGTGGCGCGATCCAACATCCTGCTCCTGAACGCCATGGGCGCGCGCGTCCGCGTCGTCGCACCCTCGACGCTGCTTCCCTCCGGCATCCGCGATATGGGCGTCGAGGTCTTCCACTCCATGGAAGAAGGCCTGAAGGACGCCGACGTCGTGATGATGCTGCGCCTCCAGCGAGAGCGCATGGCCGGCGCCTTCGTGCCTTCGGTGCGGGAATACTTCCGCTTCTACGGCCTCGACGCCGAAAAGCTGAAGGCGGCAAAGGAGGATGCGCTTGTGATGCACCCCGGCCCCATGAACCGCGGTGTCGAGATTGCCTCGGAAGTCGCCGACGGTCCGCAGAGCGTCATCGAACAACAGGTCGAGATGGGGGTCGCGGTCCGCATGGCCGTCATGGAAACCCTGCTGACCTCCAATGACGGAGAGCGCGCATGACTGCCACCGTCCTCAACAACCTTCGCATCATCGATCCGTCCCGCAATCTGGACGAGACCGGCACGATCATCATCGGCGACGATGGCCGCGTGCTCGCCGCCGGGCGTGACGCACAGAACCAGGGCGTACCGGAAGGCGCCACCGTCAAGGACTGCAGCGGGCTTGTTGCCACGCCCGGCCTTGTCGATGCGCAGGTGCATGTCGGAGAACCCGGCGCCGAACATACCGAGACGATCGAGTCTGCTGCGCGTGCGGCAGCGGCTGGTGGTACCACTTCGATGATCATGATGCCCGACACCGATCCTGTGCTGGACGATATCGCGCTCATCGAGTTCGTGCAGAAGACGGCCCGTGACAAGGCGGCAATCAACATCTATCCCGCGGCTGCCCTGACCAAAGGGCTCGCGGGCACGGAAATGACCGAACTCGGGCTGCTGAAGCATGCCGGTGCCGTCGCCTTCACCAACGGCCGCCACGGCCTGTCGGACAGCCTGCTCCTGCGCCGCGCCATGACCTATGCGCGTGAGTTCGACTCGGTGATATCGCTCGAGCTGCGCGAAAAGTACCTCGGCAACGGCGTGATGAACGAAGGCCTGTTTGCAAGCTGGCTTGGCCTGTCAGGCGTGCCGAAGGAAGCGGAAATCATTCCGCTCGAGCGCGACCTGCGCATCGCAGCCCTCACCCGCGCCAAGTACCATGCAGCGAAGATTTCGGTCGCCGAGTCCGCCGAAGCGATGAAAACTGCCCGCTCGCGCGGCGCCAACGTTACCTGCGGCGTGTCCATCAACCACCTGTCGCTCAACGAGAACGACATTGGCGAATACCGGACCTTCTTCAAGCTCGCGCCGCCGCTGCGCCGTGAAGAAGATCGCATTGCCATGGCGGATGCCGTGGCGGATGGCACGATCGACATCATCGTTTCCTCGCATGATCCGCAGGATGTCGACACCAAGCGCCTGCCGTTTGCCGACGCAGCCGACGGGGCGATCGGGCTCGAGACCATGCTCGCTGCCGCCCTACGCCTTCATCATGACGGCCGCGTGCCGCTGATGCGGCTGATCGACGCCATGTCGACGCGTCCCGCGCAGATCTTCGGGCTCGATGCCGGCACGCTGAAGCCGGGCGCCAAGGCAGACATCACCCTGATTGATCTCGAAGAGCCTTGGATCGTGTCGGAGGATATGCTTCTCTCGCGCTCGAAGAACACGCCATTCGAGAAGGCTCGTTTTTCCGGTCGGGCCGTTGCGACCTACGTCGCCGGCAAATGCGTCTATTCTCTTTGAGGAGACCCGCTTGAACGAGCTTCTGAACTGGCAGATCACCTTGCCCGTCGCGGCGGGCGCCCTCATCCTGGGTTACCTCTTGGGGTCCATCCCGTTCGGCCTCATCCTGACCCGCTCCGCCGGGCTCGGCGACATTCGCTCGATCGGTTCGGGAAACATCGGCGCCACCAACGTGCTGCGCACCGGCAACAAGGAGCTTGCGGCTGCGACGCTTCTGCTCGATGCGCTCAAAGCGACCGCTGCGGCGCTGATCGGCTGGTACCTTTTTGGCGAGGAAGCAGGCCTGCTTGCGGGCTTTGCCGCCTTCCTCGGCCACCTCTTCCCCGTCTGGCTCGGCTTCAAGGGCGGCAAGGGGGTCGCGACCTATATCGGCACGCTGCTTGGCGTCTCGCCTCTGATGGTGCTGGTTTTTGCCGTCATCTGGCTTCTCGTTGCTAAGATCAGCAAATATTCCTCGCTTTCCGCCCTGGTTGCAACTCTGCTCATCCCGGTTGTACTGTGGTTCATGAACCAGCCGAAGGTCGCGCTTGTCATGGCCCTCATGACAGTGATCTCCTGGTGGAAGCATGAAGCCAATATCAGGCGGTTGATGGCCGGTACCGAGAGCAAGATCGGCCAAAAGGGATAGGACGGGAGCCCATCCATGGCAGACGGCAGCGCAAGGCAGACGGGAATTGCGCTGACGGACCGCCAGAGGATTTCATGGCTTCGCCTGATCCGCTCCGACAACGTCGGGCCACACACCTTCCGCGACCTGATCACTCACTGCGGCTCCGCCGAAAACGCGCTGGCCATGCTGCCGGAACTGTCGGCACGCGGCGGCGCCACGCGCTCTATCCGCATTGCCACAGCCTCCGAGGCCGAACGGGAACTCGAAGCCGCCCACAAGCATGGTGCCCGCTTCATCGGCATCGGCGAACCTTATTATCCGCCCGCGCTGCGCCAACTTGATGGCGCGCCGCCACTCCTCGCCGTCAAGGGGAACCTGCATGCCGCCACGCAGCCTTCGGTCGGGCTCGTCGGCTCACGCAACGCCTCGATCGCCGGTGCGAAGTTCGCCGCCACGGTCGCGCGCGAATGTGGACGCGCCGGCTACACGGTGACGTCGGGTCTTGCCCGCGGCATCGATACCGCCGCCCACCGCGCCAGCCTCGACACCGGAACCATTGCCGTCCTTGCCGGCGGTCTCGACCAGCCCTATCCACCGGAAAACATCGCCCTCCTGGACGAGATCACCGATGGCGTTGGCCTCGCCGTCAGCGAAATGCCCTTCGGTTGGGAGCCACGTGCGCGGGACTTTCCACGCCGCAACCGCCTGATCGCCGGCATCTCGCTTGGCGTCGTTGTTGTTGAAGCCGCAGAGCGCTCCGGTTCGCTGATCACCGCGCGACTTGCCGCAGAAGCCGGACGGCTCGTCTTTGCCGTGCCGGGCTCGCCGCTTGATCCGCGCTGCCATGGAACCAACGGTCTCCTGAAACAGGGCGCCATCGTCACCACCGGTTCGCGCGACGTCATCGATGCGCTGGCGCCGCTCTCTGAGATCGATGTGCCGGCGCCACCCGTTGTCGAAGAGCCAGACAAGAACGCCAGCGCAATGCTGCCACCCAATGACGATGACCGAATGAAGATCACCTCGGCGCTCGGCCCCACCCCGGTTGAGATCGACGACATCATCCGCCACACGGGCTTGGCGCCATCGTCCGTTTATCTCGCGCTACTGGAACTCGATCTCGCCGGGCGGCTTCACCGCCACGCCAATGGTCTGGTGTCAATCGCGATGGAAGACTGATCGGGGACGGCGACCCGCCTGCACGTCTCCCGCTTCGACATAGGCCATCTCGATCAGGTAGCAGAGCATGTCCGCGCCCTCCCCGAGTGCCACCTGCCGCAACTCCCCCAGCATCTGCCTGATATACGCAATATTCTCCCTTGGCTCGACTTCAAGCCGGGCAGTCATCTCGCTGCGAAGGATCATGTATCACCCTAGAGAGAGGATTGAAAGCTACGTCCAATATTTTTCACCCATCCGCAAGTCGAACTCTACGTTGTTTATTTAGAATTGCAAGTAATTGCAGATCCCCCTCCGGTTGCGGCCGCTTCAGCCCCCTAAAATCGGTTGCGCCTCTTGACCGCAGGCAAAAGGCCCTCCATGTCGGGATCGAAGATTTCGCCTGGAAGCTCCGCCTCCGGGCACGCCTCTATTTCCAGAGAAGCAAAAATGAATGTTGTCGTCGTAGAATCTCCGGCCAAAGCCAAGACCATCAACAAGTATCTTGGCTCGGGCTACAAGGTTCTCGCATCTTTCGGTCACGTGCGTGACCTGCCCGCCAAAGATGGCTCCGTCCTCCCCGACCAGGATTTCGAAATGTCCTGGGAGGTCGACGCCTCCTCGCAAAAGCGCATGAAGGATATCGCGGACGCCGTGAAAGGCTCCGATGGCCTCTTCCTCGCAACCGACCCGGATCGCGAAGGGGAAGCCATTTCCTGGCACGTGCTCGATCTTTTGAAGAAGAAGCGCGTCCTTGGTGACAAGCCGGTGAAGCGCGTTGTCTTCAACGCCATTACCAAGAAGGCCGTGCTCGATGCCATGGCCAATCCGCGCGATATCGACGTGCCGCTGGTCGACGCCTATCTTGCGCGCCGCGCCCTTGATTATCTCGTCGGTTTCAATCTCTCGCCGGTTCTCTGGCGCAAGCTGCCCGGCGCCCGTTCGGCTGGCCGCGTTCAGTCAGTTGCCCTGCGGCTCGTTTGCGATCGGGAAAACGAGATCGAGCGGTTCGTTTCGGAAGAATACTGGAACCTGTCCGCATTGCTGCGCACCCCGCGCGGCGACGAGTTCGAAGCGAAACTCGTGTCTGCCGACGGCAAGCGCCTCCAGAACCGCGGCATCAAGAATGGCGAGGATGCAAACCGCCTGAAGGCGCTGCTCGATGGCGCTGCCTTTACCGTGGATACGGTCGAGGCAAAGCCGGTAAAGCGCAATCCGGGACCGCCATTCACCACTTCCACGCTGCAGCAGGCGGCATCGTCCAACCTTGGCTTCAACGCCTCGCGCACCATGCAGGTGGCGCAGAAGCTTTATGAGGGCGTCGACATCGGCGGCGAGACGGTCGGTCTCATCACCTATATGCGTACCGATGGGGTGCAGATGGCGCCCGAAGCGATCGAAGGTGCGCGCCACGCGATCGTCGACCAGTTCGGCCAGCGCTACCTGCCGGAAAAGGCCCGTTTCTATTCGACCAAGGCGAAGAATGCCCAGGAAGCGCACGAAGCGATCCGCCCGACCGACTTCAACCGCTCGCCCGACAAGGTGCGCCAGTATCTCGATCACGACCAGCAGCGTCTTTACGACCTGATCTGGAAGCGCGGCATCGCCAGCCAGATGGCGTCCGCCGAAATCGAGCGAACGACGGTTGAGATCCTTGCCGACAACAACGGCCAGAAGGCTGGCCTGCGCGCCGTCGGCTCCGTCGTCCGTTTCGACGGCTTCCTTGGCGCCTACATGGACCAGCGCGAAGAAGGCGAAAAGGGCGAGGATGACGACGAGGACGGTCGCCTGCCGCCGATCAATGCGCGCGAAAAGCTCGACAAGCGCAAGGTGGATGCAAGCCAGCACTTCACCGAGCCGCCGCCGCGTTATTCGGAAGCATCGCTGATCAAGAAGATGGAAGAGCTCGGGATCGGCCGCCCTTCCACCTATGCGGCAACGCTGAAGACGCTGTCCGACCGTGAATATGTCACGGCGGAGAAGCGCAAGCTCGTGCCACAGGCCAAGGGCCGTCTCGTCACCGCCTTCCTCGAAAGCTTCTTCACGAAGTATGTCGAATACGACTTCACGGCCGACCTTGAAGAAAAGCTTGACAAGATCTCGGCCGGTGAGCTCGACTGGAAGCAGGTCCTGCGGGAGTTCTGGCAGGATTTCTTCGGCCAGATCGAAGACACTAAGGAACTGCGCGTCACCAACGTGCTCGACGCCCTGAACGAAGCGCTCGCCCCGCTTGTCTTCCCCAAGCGCGAAGACGGCAGCGACCCGCGCATCTGCCAGGTCTGCGGCACCGGCAACCTGTCGCTGAAGCTCGGCAAGTATGGCGCCTTCGTCGGCTGCTCGAACTATCCGGAATGCAACTACACCCGCCAGCTTTCCTCCGAGGGCGGTGCGGATGCGGAAGCCGCCGGACTGAACGAGCCGAAGGCGCTTGGTGCCGATCCGCATACCGGTGAAGAAATCACGCTGCGTTCGGGCCGTTTCGGGCCATATGTACAGCGCGGTGAAGGCAAGGAAGCCAAGCGCTCCTCGCTGCCAAAGGGCTGGAAACCGGAAGATATCGACCACGAGAAGGCGCTCGCGCTCATCAGCCTGCCGCGCGACGTCGGCAAGCACCCGGAATCCGGCAAGATGATCTCGGCCGGCATCGGCCGTTATGGCCCGTTCCTGCTCCACGATGGCACCTACGCCAACCTCGAAAGCGTCGAGGACGTGTTCTCGATCGGTCTGAACCGGGCGGTGACCGTGCTTGCTGAAAAGCAGAGCAAGGGCCCAGGCGGCCGCACCCGCGGCACGCCGGCGGCGCTCAAGGAACTGGGAGACCATCCGGATGGTGGCGCAGTCACCGTTCGCGACGGTCGCTACGGTCCTTATGTCAACTGGGGCAAGATCAACGCAACCCTGCCGAAGGGCATGGATCCGCAATCGGTGACCATGGAACAAGCCATGGCACTTATTGTTGAAAAGGGCGGCAAGGCCGCGCCTGCCAAGGCAAAGGCCAAGAAGACGGCGACCAAGGCTGCGGCAGACACGAAGAAGACAAAGGCTCCCGCTAAAAAGGCGCCAGCCAAGAAGACCGCTACGAAGGCGAAGAAGACGGACACGTGAGAGAACCGCAAGACAGGTCGAGACGTCAACAGAAGCGCGCCGAGCGTGCTGAACGAGGAGCCGGCGCGGCATCGGGCGATAAGCCCGCGATTATCCATGGGGCCGTGCCGCCGCGCGAAGTCTTGCTGGGGTTCATCTCGGAGAACCCCGACAAGGCTTCGAAACGCGAGATCGCCAAGGCCTTCGGGTTGAAGGGTGACACGCGCGTCGAACTGAAGGACCTGCTTCGCACGCTCGAGGAGGAAGGTCTCCTCACCAAGAACCGCAAGTCGCTGACGCGCCCGGGCGCCCTGCCCCCCGTCACGGTGCTCGACATCACGACCCGAGACAAGGACGGCGAACTGATCGGCCGGCCGAGTGAATGGCCGGATGAGAACGGTGCTGCACCAGCGGTGTTGATCCGGCAGTCATCGGAAAACCGTGGCAAGGGCAAGACACCGGCGGCCGGCCTCAACGACCGCGTACTCGCCAAGATCTTCCCCAACAAGGATAGGTCCGGCCCTGCCTATACGGCTCGCGTCATCAAGGTCATCGACAAGCGCCGCGGCGCCGCGCTCGGCGTCGTCCACAAGCTCGCCGATGGCGAAATCCGCCTGCTGCCGATCGATCGGCGCGGCGAGGAGATGGTGATCGATTCAACCGATCTTGGCGAGGCCAAGGACGGCGATCTCGTCGAGTCGGAAGTCGTTCGTTCCAGCCGTTTCGGCTTGCCACGGGCACGCGTCCTGTCCGTTGTCGGTTCGGTGGGTTCCGAAAAGGCGATCTCGATGATCGCGATCTATGCCCACGGCATCCCGCATATCTTCCCCAAGCAGGTGCTGGACGAAGCCGATGCCGCCAAGCCGGCCACCATGTCGAAACGCGAGGACTGGCGCGACCTTCCGCTGATCACCATCGATCCGGCGGACGCCAAGGACCACGACGACGCCGTTTATGCCGAACTCGATCCGTCGCCTGACAATCCGGATGGCGTGATCGTCACGGTCGCGATCGCCGATGTCTCCTGGTATATCCGGACCGGCTCGCCGCTGGACCGCGAGGCGCTGAAACGCGGTAATTCCGTGTATTTTCCGGACCGCGTCGTGCCGATGCTGCCGGAGCGCATCTCCAACGACCTCTGCTCCCTGCGTGAAGGCGAGGACCGCCCCGCACTTGCCGTGCGCATGGTCTTCTCGAAGGAAGGCCGCAAGGCGAGCCACACCTTCCATCGCATCATGATGAAGAGCGCCGCCAAGCTCTCCTACCAGCAGGCTCAGGCGGCAATTGATGGCAAGCCGGACGACAAGGCCGGCCCGCTGCTCGACACGATCCTGAAGCCGCTGTGGCATGCCTATGGCATCCTCAAGCGTGGCCGTGACCGTCGCCAGCCCCTCGAGCTCGACATGCCGGAGCGCAAGATCCTGCTGAAGCCAGACGGCACCGTTGACCGCGTCTTCGTTCCGGAACGTCTGGATGCCCACAAGCTCATCGAAGAGATGATGATCCAGGCCAACGTCTCTGCTGCTGAAACGCTTGAAAAGAAGCGGCAGGTTCTGGTCTATCGCGTCCACGACGCGCCGTCCCTCGCCAAGCAGGAAACGCTGCGGGAGTTCCTGGCGACGCTCGGTATCTCCATGGCCAAGGGCGGCCAGATGCGTTCCAACTCGTTCAACGGCATCCTGTCGCAGGCCGAGGGCACGCCTCACCAGGTCATGGTCAACGAGATGGTGCTGCGCTCCCAGAGCCAGGCGATCTACAGCCCCGACAATATCGGCCATTTCGGCCTCAACCTGATGAAATACGCGCATTTCACCTCGCCGATCCGGCGTTATGCGGACCTCATCGTGCATCGTGCGCTGGTCGGGTCGCTGGGTCTCGGTGAAGGTGGCATCACGCCGGATGAAGAAGCGCAGCTCGATGACATCGCCGCGGAGATTTCGACCTTCGAGCGGCGCGCCATGGCCGCCGAGCGCGATACCGTCAACCGGCTGGTGGCGCATCATCTGGCAGAGCGCATCGGCGAAGACTTCGAAGGCCGCGTCTCCGGCGTCACCAAGGCGGGGCTGTTCGTTTCGCTGCCGACCTATGGGGCCGACGGGTTCATCCCGATCTCGACGCTTGGAAACGACTACTTCATCTATGACGAGGCGCACCAGGCGCTCTCTGGCGAAAAGAGCGGGCTAGGATACCAGATCGGCGACAGCGTCGAAGTGCGGCTGAAGCAGGCGATACCGCTTGCCGGCGCGCTGCAGTTCGAGATGCTGAGCGAAGGCAAGAAGATGCCGACGGCAGTCCGGTCGTTCCACAAGTCAGGGAGACGTGACCGGTCATCCGGGCGCGCCAAACCCGGCACCCGTCCGCCCCGCGGCCGCAGGAGGTAAGAATGTCAGTGCCACAAACCGACAGGAGCACGGTGCGATTTGGCGCCGACGCCGAGAACCCCCGTCCGCTGCTGCGATCGATGAAGCGCGGCATGCTTGGCCGCTGCCCCAACTGCGGCCAGGGCCGGCTTTTCCGTGCCTTCCTGAAACCCGTCGATTCCTGCGCCCAATGTGGCGAAGACATGCATCACCATCGCGCTGACGACCTGCCGGCCTATCTGGTAATCTTTGTTGTCGGCCACGTGCTGATGGCCGGCTACATGGCGTCCGACCTCCTCTTTACGCTCTCCCCATGGGTGCATCTGGCGATCTGGAGCCCGCTGTCCGTGCTTGCGGCACTCGTCTCTATCCAGCCGATCAAAGGCGCGGTGATCGGCCTGCAGTGGGCGAACCGCATGCACGGCTTCGGCGGCCATGGCGACGAGGACGGCGTGTTCGAACTGCCGCCGCGTCGGGACGGAACGCGTGGATGACCTCCGACGGCGAGGAACACGTTCCGTCTGCCATGGACGAATTCAAGCATGCCCGCGTTCCGGGTGTCCGGCCACGGGACGCAGCCTCGCTTCTGCTGGTTGATCGATCGGATGGCGCTCACCGGGTGCTGGTCGGCCGTCGTGGCAGCGCGCATGTCTTCATGCCGAATGTCTATGTCTTTCCCGGCGGCCGCCGCGATGCACGCGACCATTCCCTGCCATTTTCCAAGGATCTCGATGCGCGGGTGTTCGACCGGTTGCTCACCGGCGCTTCCGCCCGTCTCGGGACTGCCCGCGCGCGGGCATTGGCACTCGCCGCCCTGCGCGAACTTCGCGAGGAAACCGGACTTTCCTTCCCCGAGGAAACCGGCACCGATCTCTCCAGGCTTCGTTACGTCGCGCGTGCCATCACTCCGCCCGGCAATGTCCGCCGTTTCGACACCCGTTTCTTTCTCGCCTTCCTCGACGAATGCGGCTTTGACCTGCGCCATCTTGCCGACTCAGATGAGTTGCAGGACCTGCGCTGGCTTGACATCCGTGAGCTTTCCAGTCTGAAACTCCCGGCGATTACGACGCGGGTGCTGGAGGATGTGAGGGATCTCATAGCCGACGAGCCCTCCTTGCCGTTCGGCAGCCCGGTCAACTTCTACTTCATGCGACGCGGACGTTTCATCCGCAGCCGACTGTAAGGAACAGGGAATGCCCCAGCCGACGACGGACTCGAACGGCTTTGTCGAGAAGATCCACTGGCCGTCGCTGGTTGCCGCCACGTCCGCCATCAGTGCGGTCGGTATCGCCATCGGGCTTGGGCTGCCCCTGCTCTCGATCATCCTTGAAAAGCGCGGCATTCCATCGACCCTGATCGGGCTCAACGCCGCCATGGCCGGCATCGCGTCGATGCTGGCAGCACCCATCACCACCAAGTTTGCCCATCGCTTCGGCGTCGCGCGCACCATGATGGTGGCGGTGATGATCTCGGCGCTCAGCGCCATCGGCTTCTATTTCGCCGAAGCCTTGTGGATGTGGTTCCCGTTGCGCTTCACCTTCCACGGCGCAACCACGACCCTCTTCATCCTGTCGGAATTCTGGATCAACGAGGCTGCCCCACCGCGACGCCGCGGCCTGGTGCTCGGGATCTATGCGACAGTGCTGGCCGTGGGTTTTGCGCTAGGGCCGCTGCTGTTCTCGCTGCTGGGAAGTGATGGCATCCTGCCCTTCACAGTGGGTGCCGGCATCATCATGCTGGCCCTGATCCCGATCTTCATTGCCCGCAACGAGAGCCCCGTCCTCGAGAGCAAACCGGACCGCAACTTCTTCCACTACATATTCCTGGTGCCGACCGCGACCGCTGCAGTCTTTGCCTTCGGCGCCGTTTCGGCAGGTGGCCTGTCGCTTTTCCCGATCTACGCACTGCGCGAACAGCTGAGCGAATCGCAGGCGGCCGTGCTGCTCACCGTCATGGGCATCGGCAACATGGCCTTCCAGATCCCGCTCGGGCTTTACTCGGACAAGCTGAAGGACCGGCGCCCGCTGCTCGCCGGCATGGCTGTGCTTGGCGTGCTGGGCTCGCTCGCCCTGCCCTACCTGATCGAGCATTGGCTCTTGATGGCCGTCATCCTGTTCTTCTGGGGTGGCTGCGTCTCCGGCCTTTACACCGTCGGCCTGGCCCATCTCGGCGCCCGACTCAGCGGCCCGGATCTCGCCGCCGCCAATGCCGCCTTCATCTTCTGTTATGCGGTCGGCACCGTCGCCGGTCCGCAGGCGGTCGGTGCGGCCATGGATGTCGGCGGCAATGACGGATTTGCTTGGGCTCTGGCCGGGTTCTTCGGCTTCTATGTGGTTGTTTCCGTTGGCCGCGTGCTTTTCCGGTCAAATCGAGGTTGACTTTTCGGGCGCGATTTGTAATTTCGCGCCAGATTTCGCCGTGGGCCTCACGCGTCCACGGCTTCATTTTTCTCAGAGGCAGAATACCATGGCGAAAGCTACGACCATCAAGATCAAGCTGCTGTCGACGGCTGACACCGGTTTCTTCTACGTGACGAAGAAGAACAGCCGTACGTTCACCGACAAGATGACCAAGACCAAGTACGACCCGGTTGCCAAGAAGCACGTCGAGTTCAAGGAAACCAAGATCAAGTAAGACTTGATCTTCGGACAAGATCGAGGCGCCGATCGCAAGATCAGGCGCCTTTTCTTTTGGCTGTATCTAAGCCGCCTCCCCGTCCAACTGGTCCCCAAACGGAAAACGCCGCTCCTTACGGAAGCGGCGTTTTCGAATGGGGGTCGACCAGCTTGCAAAGACGGCACGAGGAACCGTTGGATATGCTTGCCAGTCGACCGACCCCACGACCCAGGAGATGCGGCGGACCTGAACATCATGGGGTATCTCCGCCCCTTGCGGGGCTTGTCTTGAGGTGAAATTCGCCCAAAACAAAAAGAAAATCAACAGAATCTTAATGCGATACCATGCCTGCTTCTGCTCTTGGTTAAAATGCCGCAGCGATTCCGGCGCAGGCGCCGATCACCTCGTCGGCGGAATTGAGTTTACTCAAGAACTTCTTGTCGCAGGCGGTGGCTATATTTGCCCACCTCGGATCCCGACGCAAGACTTTACGTCCGCCGCCTGAATCTAGTCGCGGCTCGTTGCCACGCTCGGCACAGGACAGAAGGAAAATAGTCTTAGGGAGATCGCTTGAGGAACGGCAAAATACATGCTCCGCCTGCAGTGCAATGCACAACGGACGCTGTTTGACCAGAGGCATTCCCATGATCATCTGACGAATAACCACCCGCCAGAACTGATCACGGAGGATCAAAAATCAGTGGTAAACTTCTGCCAGCGCGGGATTTATAGCACGTTTCGCACGCGGCGCAGCGCTTTTCCGTACGAAACTGCGTATTTTAGAATTGAATGATTCTCTTAAGCGGCAGCGGCAACGACGCGGTTGCGGCCACCGTTCTTCGCCTCATAAAGCGCCTTGTCGGCCTGTTTCAGCAACTGCTCCGGTGTCTCTGCACCAAAACTGTTGGATGCGATGCCCAAGGATGCGGTGACGTTCAGCGAAACGCCCGCGCTCTTCAAAACGAAAGGCTGATCCTCGATCATCCTGCGCAGCCGCTCAGCGATCGCCGCGGCCGCTGGAGCGTCCGTATCCGGCATGACGACGACAAATTCCTCGCCGCCATAACGGCAGGCGAGATCGGCCCCACGGACCGTCGAGCGAATGCGGGCCGCAAACTCCTTCAGCACCTCATCACCGCAGTCGTGGCCATAGGTGTCATTGACCGACTTGAAGCGGTCGATGTCGGTAATGCACACCGATAGCGGCCGGCCCCGGGTCGCGGCGCGGTTGAAGAGCACCTTCAGGTGATTGTCGAGATAACGGCGATTGTGCAGGCCAGTCAGCCCGTCGGTAACGGCGAATTCGATGGTCTGCCGCACGCTCATCCGCAGGCGGTCGTTGTAGCGCTTGCGCTTGATCTGGGTGATGACGCGCGCCACCAGCTCGTTGGGATCGATCGGTCGAACGATATAGTCGTTGACGCCGAGGTCGAGCGCCCGAACGATCATCTCGTCGGCGCCGAGTTCCGTCACCAGCAATAGCGGCAGGAAGCGGGTCCGCTCCAGCGAGCGGAGCTGCGAGCAAAGCCGCAGCGGGTCGTAATCATCGAAATTGGCGTTGACGATCACCAGGTCGACCGGGTTCTCTGCCGCCTCGAACAGTGCCGCCTGCGGATCGGACATGGCGATGACGCCAGCGACTGGTTTCAGCGCCTTGATGATCCGCTCCTGCGAGCTCGCGCGGCCATCGACCAGCAGCACCTGCGCCGCCTCGTCACGACCATCGGTCCCCTTCAGCATGTCCTCGAGCGCAATGTTGCTGGCTGTGTCGGCACGGATGCGCAACTCGTCGCTCAGCGTCTTCAGCCGCACCAGGCTCTTGACACGCGACACGAGCTGCAGGTCATTCACCGGCTTGGTGAGGAAATCATCGGCACCGGCCTTCAGGCCGCGCACGCGATCCGACGGCTGGTCAAGCGCCGTCACCATGACGACCGGAATATGCGCCGTTTTCGGATTGGCCTTCAGCCGCTCGCAAACCTCGAAACCATCGATGCCCGGCATCATGATGTCGAGCAGGATCAGGTCGACATGGGTGTTGTCGCAGATCTCCAGCGCCTTGTAGCCGTCGTCGGCCGTCAGCACGTCGAAATATTCGGCCAGCAGCCGGGCCTCGAGCAGTTTTACGTTGGCCGGTATGTCGTCGACGACCAGGATACGGGCGGTCATTCGGTTCGCTCCGATGTCATGCGTCGCCCAGATAGGTCTTGATGGTCTCGATGAACTTCGGAACGGAGATCGGCTTGGAAACGTAGGCTTCGCAGCCACCCTGGCGGATGCGTTCCTCGTCGCCCTTCATCGCGAAGGCCGTGACAGCGATGACCGGGATGACGTGAAGCTCGTCGTCTTCCTTCAGCCACTTCGTGACTTCAAGGCCGGATACTTCCGGTAGCTGGATATCCATGAGGATGAGGTCAGGCCGATGCTTGCGCGCTAGGTCGAGCGCTTCCATCCCGTTACGGGTTTGGATGGTGTCGTATCCAGACGCTTCGATCAGGTCTCGGAAGAGCTTCATGTTCAGCTCGTTGTCCTCGACGATCATCACCCGTTTGGGCATGGCGATCCGTTCCTTCAATCCCGCCTTGCAAGCGTTCCTTCAGCATATAAGCTCCCGGGCGGCCGAATCCACAGAGCTCCATTCAAGTCACGGTAGAGCCATTTGGTTGAAAAAGAGGTAATGCTGGAACAATGCGGCACGAAATCGGAAAAGACAGGGCACAGCAGGCAGACCCTGAAGAAACGGCAGCGGCCATCCTGAGCTGGCTGGCGAACGAGCCGGATATGCTTGGCCGCTTCCTGGCGCTCTCCGGCGTGCAGCCGCAGCAGTTGCGCAATGCGGTGAATGACCCCGGCTTCCTCGCCGGCATGATCGACTTCCTGATGGGCCATGAGCCCACGCTATTGGCCTTCTGCGAGGCAACCGCCACCAAGCCCGAGACCGTCTCCGCGGCCTGGCACCATTATTCCGGCCCCGGCCTCGGCTCGGGTGATTTCTGAAGATGGACGAGATCCTGGACCTCTCGCATGTCGAGCTTCGCGACCGGCCGCTCATCGTCTGCGACGTCGATGATGTGGTGTTGCATTTCGCAGCACCCTTCCAGCACTTTCTCCGCGACGAGGGTTATGAACTGATCCCGCGGTCCTTCAAGCTCACCGGCAACGTCGTCTCGATCGCCAACCAGGTGGAGGCGGAGGCGAGCGAGGTGAAGGAACTGGTGCGGCGGTTCTTCGACGCCCAGGAGAACTGGCAGGTTCCACTCGACCTGGTGGTCGAGACACTTGAAGATCTCGCGACTGATGCAGACGTCGTGTTTCTCACCGCCATGCCGCCGCTCTATCGCGACCAGCGCCGCCGGCTGCTCGACCGGCTGAGCATGGCTTTCCCGCTGGTGGCGAGCGAGGCGCCGAAAGGCCCCATCATGCACCGGCTGCACGCCGGGCGTCCCCTGCCCTCTGTCTTCATCGACGACATGGCCCACAATCTCCAGTCCGTGCGCGACCACGTCGACGGCTGCCTGCTCTTGCAGATGATGCCCGACTCGCCGCTGCATCAGCTGGCGCCGAAGCCCGGCGAAGGTGTCGTGCGCGCCACCGACTGGCCGCATGCGGCCGAGCTCATCCGCGCCCACATCGCATCCGGCTGATCGCACCCGCTATAGGTGTGCACGACACAACATGCCCCTTGAGTCGCGTCGGTGCCGGGACTAACGTCAGGCAGTTCAACCTTTGTTCCTTGCCATGCCGACGTCCGCGCCCGATGAGCCTCCTGGCTTTTGCCGAGACTGCCTTGTGGAGCAGAAGGTTCAGGCGCGCCGGTGCCGCGCCTGCGGCAGCCCTCGCCTCGTCTACCACAGCGAGCTTTACCGGCTGACGCTGGCGCATATCGATTGCGACGCCTTCTATGCGACGATCGAGAAGCGCGATAATCCGGAGCTTGCCGACAAGCCGGTGATCATTGGCGGCGGCAAGCGCGGCGTGGTCTCAACCGCTTGTTACATCGCCCGCATCAATGGCGTTCGCTCCGCCATGCCAATGTTCAAGGCGCTCGAGCTTTGCCCCGACGCAGTGGTGATCCGGCCGAACATGGAGAAATACGCCACCGTCGGCCGGCAGGTGCGCCAGATGATGTTGGACCTGACGCCGCTGGTGCAACCGCTGTCGATCGACGAAGCCTTCCTTGAGCTCGCCGGCACCGAACGCCTGCATCACGATCCTCCGGCGCGGGTGCTGGCCCGGCTTGCAAAACGTGTCCAGGACGAGCTTGGGATCACCATTTCGGTCGGCCTCTCCTATTGCAAGTTCCTCGCCAAGGTGGCGTCGGATCTGGAGAAACCGCGCGGCTTCTCCGTCATCGGACAGGCAGAAGCCTTCGACTTCCTGACCAACCGCCCGGTGACGACAATCTGGGGTGTCGGCAAGGCCTTCAACGCCACGCTCGCCGCAGACGGCATCCGCACAATCGGCCAGCTGCAGACAATGGAGGAAACGGACCTGATGCGCCGCTATGGCTCCATGGGCCAGCGCCTCTACCGCCTGTCGCGCGGCATCGATGATCGCGTGGTGCATCCGAATGATCCGGCCAAGAGCGTCTCGGCCGAGACCACCTTCTTTGACGACATCTCCCGGTATGATGACCTTGTGCCGATCCTTCGTCGCCTGTCCGAGAAGGTCTCGACGCGGCTCAAGAAGCACGGCATCGCCGGGCAGACTGTGGTTCTCAAGATGAAGACGTCGGACTTCAAGAGCCGCACCCGCAACAAGCGTCTGGAAGACCCGACGCAGCTTGCCGATCGCATCTTCCGCACAGGCCTGTCGCTGATGGAGCGGGAAACCGACGGCACCAGGTTCCGTCTTCTCGGCATCGGCGTTACCGACCTTTGCGACCCTGCCCGGGCCGACCCGGCAGACCTCGTGGATCTCCAGGCGACCCGACGTGCGGCGGCCGAAGCAGCGATGGACAGGCTCCGCGACAAGTTCGGGAAGACAGCGGTGGAGACCGGCTATACCTTCGGCAAGCGCTGACGGGATCAAGGAAATGTGACTTTGTTCCGGACAAAATGCTCGGCTTTTCCTCATCCTGAAAACCTTCCTTAAACCTCATTCGCTAATATGCGGCCCTTGTATTGCGTATGAGGTCCGTCATGTTGCGTTCGCTGGTTTTTGGACTGGGTTTATTATCTGCGACCATGCTGTCGCACGGGGCCTTCGCCGCAGGTGGCCGCACGCTGCAGATCGTGGTGTCGAAGGACAAGCAATCCATGGTGGTCTATGACGGCGACCAGGTCGTCACCAAAACCCGCGTTTCGACCGGCAAGGCCGGGCATACGACGCCGAGCGGCATCTTCTCGATCCTGGAGAAGCGCAAGTATCACGAATCGAACATCTATTCGAATGCACCCATGCCCTGGATGCAGCGGCTGACCTGGTCCGGAATTGCGCTGCACGAAGGTGTAGTGCCGAACTACCCGGCATCCCACGGCTGCATCCGCATGCCCGGCGCCTTCGCCAAGTCGCTCTTCGACATGACCGAGCGCGGCGCGCATGTCATCGTTTCCGACGCGCCTGTCGCTCCCGAACGGATCGAGAGCGCCAATCTCTTCATGCCGCGCAAGCCCCTGCCCAAAGGTCCGCTGCTGACGGATGTGGAACTTCGCGCCCAGGCGATCGATGTGTCGAAGAAGGCGGAAGTTGCCATGAACATGCGCCCGGAGAACCCGACGTTCTCGCATCCGGCTGACAAACCCGAACTGGAAGCTGAGACGGATGGTCCGCCCTTGCGCATCCTCATCACCCGCCGCGGCGACCGGGAAATGCTGATCGACGTCCAGCATCTGCTGCAGGAGATGGGTTTCGATACCGGCGGTTCCGACGGATACCTCGGGCCGCTGACGCGCAGCGCGATCGACGGGTTCAAGCGCTGGAAGGGCGTGCCAGCTGGCGGTGGACTGCTCAGCGCACAGTTCATCGACTCGCTTTATGAAGCGGCCGGCAAGGAAAAGCCCCCGGCCGGCCAGATCATGGTCCGTCGCAACTTCCAGCCGATGTTCGAAGCACCTGTCGGCATCAAGAATCCCGAGATCGCGCTTGGCACGCATTTCTTCGCGGTCGACAAGATCGATCGCAGCGCCGAGAGCGCGGAATGGACGGCGGTCAGCCTGCCGCACGCGCTTTCCGATGCGACAAAGAAGCGGCTCGGCATCACCGTCGAGGACCAGAGCACCGCGGCCCAAATCTGGGAGCGTATCGATATCCCCGCCGACGTCCGCGAGCAGATCGAGAGCATGATGACCGACGGTACGTCGGTGACCATCAATGACGAAGGCATTGGCCCGGAAACCGGCAAGGGCACGGACTTCGTCACCCTCACCAAGTCCTCTGCCCGCGCCGTCAATGCCGTGGCGACCAAGGAGCCCGGTGTCCGCAAGGTCCAGCCGGTGCGCCAGTCCCGCCAGGAAGTCCGGCGCGGCATGATCGGCCTCTACTGAGGCCGATTGGCCTCAGAGCAGTTCCACATCGAGCACGCCCGGCGCTGCCTTGAGCGCCGCGGCGATTTCCGGCGAGATGCGGTATTTCTCCGTCAGCTCGACCTCAATCTCGCGCTGGCCGTCGTCCTTGATGACGACGAACGAGACCAGTCCATCACCCCTTGCATTGAGATGGCGGGCGACGGCGCGCAGCGGGCTTGAATCCCGCAGGTAAACCCGCAGCGCCTTTTGCATCTGCACCGACTTTTCTTCGAGCGACTGCGCCGTCTGGATGCGCAGGCCGACGCCTTCCGGCCGCTCTTCCGCCTGCACGGTGATCAGCAGCGACTTGCCCGGTTCCAGAAGGTCACGGTATTGCGCCAGCGCCTCGGAGAACAGAACCGCCTCGTATTGGCCCGACGAATCTGAGAAGGCGACGATGCCCATCTTGTTGCCGGTGCGTGTCTTTCGCTCCTGCCGGCTGGTAACGGTGCCGGCAAGCTTGCCGACCGTCGCACCCGCCTTCACCGAAACGGAGAATTCCGCGAATGTCTGCACCCGCATCTTGGCAAGGATGTTGGCGTAGGAATCGAGCGGGTGGGCTGAGAGGTAGAAGCCCAGCACCTGATACTCGCGCATCAGCTTTTCCGACGGCGTCCACGGATTGAACGGCGGCAGGATGAGCTTTTCCGGGCCGGTACTGGAGGATGCGCCGAAGAAGCCCATCTGGCCGCTCGCCTTCTCCTGATGGGCGGTCTGTGCATAACCGATGATGCGATCGAGGCCACCAATCAGTTTCGCACGGTCGATGCCGAAGCAATCAAACGCGCCAGCCGAAATCAGGCTTTCCAGCACACGCCGGTTCACCTGTTTCGGATCGACCCGCAGGCAGAAATCCTCCAGGCTTTGGAACGGACGGTCGCCGCGGACCTCGGTGATGTGTTCCACGGCAGAATCGCCCACGCCCTTCAAGGCGGCGAGCGCGTAATAGATCTTGTTTTCGCCGGTCTCGAAATGCCGGTACGAGGTCTGCACCGACGGCGGAATGACCGCGATGCCGAGGCGGCCGGCGTCCTGGCGAAAGTCGTTCAGCTTTTCGCTGTTGGCCATATCGTAGGTCATCGACGCGGCCAGGAACTCGACCGGGTAATGCGCCTTCATGTAGGCCGTCTGGTAGGAGACGATGGCGTAGGCCGCGGCGTGCGACTTGTTGAAGCCGTAGTTCGCGAACTTCGCCAGCAGATCGAAGATCAGGTCGGACTGCGGCTTGGACACGCCGTTCTTCACCGCGCCCTCCACGAAGCGGGCGCGCTGCTTGTCCATTTCCTCCTTGATCTTCTTACCCATGGCGCGGCGCAGCAGGTCGGCTTCGCCGAGCGAATAGCCCGACAGCACCTGGGCGATCTGCATGACCTGTTCCTGGTAGACGATAACGCCCTGGGTTTCTTTGAGCAGGTGGTCGATCATCGGATGGATCGACTCGATCTCCTCCTCGCCGTGCTTGCGGGCGTTGTAGACCGGGATGTTTTCCATCGGGCCCGGACGATAGAGCGCCACGAGCGCGATGATGTCCTCGATGCAGTCCGGGCGCATGCCGATGAGGGCCTTGCGCATGCCGGCACTTTCCACCTGGAACACGCCGACGGTTTCGCCGCGCGACAACATCTCGTAGGTCTTCTTGTCGTCGAGCGGGATCTTGGCGAGATCCACCTCGATGCCGCGCTTGCGGCAGAAATCGACTGCCGTCTTCAATACCGTGAGCGTCTTCAGGCCGAGGAAGTCGAACTTCACCAGGCCGGCCTGCTCGACCCACTTCATGTTGAACTGGGTGACAGGCATGTCCGACCGCGGATCGCGGTACATCGGCACGAGCTTCGACAAGGGACGGTCGCCGATGACGATGCCGGCCGCGTGGGTCGACGCGTGGCGGTAAAGACCTTCGATCTTCTGGGCGATGTCGAGCAGGCGGCCGACGACGGGCTCCTTCTCGATCTCCTCCTGGAACTTCGGCTCGTCCTCGATCGCCTTCGACAGCGGCGTCGGGTTCGCGGGGTTGTTCGGCACGAGCTTGCAGATCCGGTCGACCTGGCCATAGGGCATTTCGAGCACGCGACCGACGTCACGCAGGGCGGCGCGCGCCTGCAGCGATCCGAAGGTGATGATCTGCGCCACCTGTTCGCGACCGTATTTCTGCTGCACGTAGCGGATCACCTCTTCGCGGCGGTCCTGGCAGAAGTCGATATCGAAGTCGGGCATCGAAACGCGTTCCGGATTGAGGAAGCGTTCAAACAGCAGCGAGAAGCGAAGCGGATCAACGTCGGTGATCGTCAGCGCATAAGCGACGAGCGAGCCAGCACCCGAACCGCGGCCCGGGCCGACAGGAATGTTCTGGCTCTTGGCCCATTTGATGAAGTCCGAAACGATCAGGAAGTAGCCCGGGAACTTCATGCGCTCGATGATCGACAGTTCGAAGTCGAGGCGCTCGCGATAGTCCTGATGGGTGAAGCCGGGGCTGATGCCAAGTTCGGCCATCCGCTTCTCCAGGCCCTCGACTGCCTGGCGGCGAAGCTCTTGCGCCTCGGCGCGCTCGGCCTCCGCCGCATCATCGGTGGCACCGGTAAAGCGCGGCAGGATGGGGCTGCGCGTCTTCAGCACGAAGGAGCAGCGGCGGGCAATCTCCACCGTGTTGTCGAGCGCCTCGGGAAGATCGGCAAACAGCTTTGCCATTTCCTCACGGCTCTTCAGGTAGTGGTCCGGCGTCAGGCGGAAACGGCTGTCATCGGAGACGATCGCGTTATGGGCGACCGCCATCAGCGCGTCATGGGCCTCGTAATCCGCCTTGGACGGGAAGAAGGCTTCGTTGGTGGCGACCAGCGGCAGGTCATGGTCATAAGCAAGCGTCACCATCTTGTGCTCGTGGCGACGGTCATAGGACCCGTGACGCTGCAACTCGACATAAAGCCGGTCACCAAAGATCTGCTTCAGCTTGAGGAGCCGCGCGGTGGCAAGCGTGGCATTGCCTTCCTTCATCGCCATGTCGACCGGGCCGCTTGCAGCACCCGTCAGCGCGATCAAGCCTTCAGCGCCACCCTCTTCCAGCCAGGAGTGGCAGATATGCACCGACTGATGGCTTCCCTCGCCGCTAAGATAAGCGCGGCTCACCAGGTCGACCAGCCGCTCGTAACCGGCCGCCGTTGCGGCCAGCAGGACGATCGCCGGAAGCTTGGCGAGTTGCTGGTGGCTCGACCGGCGCTCGTCGGTCTGGTCCTGCATGTCGATCGACATCTGGCAGCCGATGATCGGCTGCAGCCCCTCGCCGATCGCCTTCTGGGCAAATTCCAGCGCGACAAAGAGATTGTTTGTGTCGGTAACGGCGATCGCGGGCTGATTGTCCGCGACGGCCTTTGACAGGATCTTCTTGAGCGGCAGCGCGCCTTCAAGAAGCGAATAGGCGGAATGGACACGCAGGTGAACGAAGTGGGGCGAAGCGCCCAATCCTTCCGGTTCCGATATGGTTGCCGCCGTCTCTGCCATCTAAGTCGCTGCCTGCTTCATGAATCGCGCCATTGTCGGACTTGGGGCAGGCAGAGTCTAGTTTCGTTATCGCTCATCAACGGCTTTCGTCGCCGGCGAGCGAGGCAATGATTACATCGCCATCATGATCATCGAGAGGCTGGCAACGAAGGTTGCAATCGAGGCGAAAGCGGCGATGTCACGGATCAGGTCAGTCATTATCGTCTCCCTTGGCTCTTTATGTTTTTATTTTGTTCTCTTTAGGTTCGCGAGTCAACAGAAGAACAGAACGGGAACATAGATCCTCGATTTCCTCGCTCTGCTGGTGAACGAGAGGTTAATGGTCGTTGCACAGACGGATTCATCCCTTGGCGATCCCCGGCATTTCGTTTTGTTCATCCTCCGACTGGCTGGAGGATCGGACGGGGCGCTGAAAGCTGCCTCGTAATTTAATGTATAAGCGACACCTCTCAGCGCCCCGTTCGGCGGTTTTTGTTTGCGACTTGG
>NZ_JALPRY010000031.1:0-34614 GCF_023223505.1 Neorhizobium turbinariae | reverse complement strand
AGCTAATCACCAACTCAAGACAGACGGCCTTCGCCGAAGGCATACCGCCCTACTGGCCACCAAACCCGAAGTACCAGGCTACAGCTGGAACCATTGCGAGTAGTGGGACGGAAATCACGGCAGCAATCCATCACGCGTAGAAGGCTTGCTGCAATACATGCAATGATCGCCGAAGCGATAGAGCCAGAGGTCGATGCGACCTCCATAAACGGCATGAACAGCGTAGAACGAGGATCCAAGCGAGCGGCACGTACATCAGTGGCGGCGTCACCAGGACGATCAGGCGTCCCTTGGGAAACCGCTCCATTGTTGCGATCGAAGACGGACATCACTTGGACGAAGATCATTAGTCTTTGGGCAAAAGGTATCATCACGCACTGAAGGCGCGCCTACGGGAACCAATGATCAATGGATAGTGGAAGAACTCGTCGCGGCGTTACCGGTTTGACCCTTGTCTACACCACCGGCAGACGCGGAAATAATTTCCGCATCTGTGCGCTCTCTGACGTCCCGATCACAACCTTTTACCGAAACGGCAGGTCTACATCGCGCGGAGATTCCCGCAACACCACCTTCGTCGCTAGGTCAGCCAGCGATCCCGCCGACCGGCACCATGCTTCCGCAGGAGGTTCTGTCGTGGCACCACGTCAACCGACTTTCCAGAACCCGTTGTGTTTCTGGCTGCAGGACGCGGAGATGAAACGGGTGAAGGCTCGCAGAGACCCTCAGAACCCGCTGCCTCCGCCGTAGGTGAGCCAGCAACCTGCAAATGAGCTTCGACCATCCGGAAACAGCTTAGCTTCATAGGAGGTTGGTACATACGGTAAATCCCACATTCTGCACCAAGCTTCGAATTCTGCCTGCCTCGTCCAATCAGTCCGTATTCCAACACAGGTAATCATTGCTCTGATCCTCATCGATCACGGTGCGGAGTGCCGCTATCCGCTCATGGAATGCTTCAGGCTAATGCGCCGCTCTGTGCGCCAATTTTTTGGCGCGATTGCCGCAGGTGCCCATGTCGCACCAGCGCCTTGAAGCGTTCTTTGTCCGGTCGATGAACAGCCAGTGACAATCATCGGGCGGACATTGCTTTAGTCGGGAGAGTTCGTCGCCCCGAAGCAGGTCGAGCGCGGACCATGCGATGGCGCCGGTCACACGATAGATGCCCTTAAAATGCAACGTGTACGGTGTTCCGGAAAGCGACGCCTGGCAGAGGGCCAACGCGGCGATGTCGCGAATGATGTCAAAGTCTGGCCGCAACGGATCCAGGTCATTCGCTATCGCCGATCCCGCGCCGCGGATCGCATTGCGAAGAGCAAGCACCTGCTCGTACAGCGTCTTTTGCTCCGGCGGCGATAAGACAAGGTCATCGCCGATCAGGCCGACTTCTCTCGACCACGCCAAGACGTCACCGAAGGTTGCCAGATGATCGATTTCCCGGCTCGTGTTGCGCCAACTAATGGTGTTGGCGAGATCCAGAGCCAGGTTGCCAGAAATCCGATGGGGCAGTGACATCATAGTGGCTTTCGTTCTTCTGATCGGCGGTTGCACCAACAGGATGCAAGTTCCGCCGTGGTCGACGCTCGTCGCCGACACGCTGAGATCGCAGCTCTAATCAACGAAGGCTCGGATCGTGCACCAGGATGCGATGGAGCTCAATCCGTTCCGGCAATTCGATCAGGAACTCGGCGTCGCGATCGAGATGATGAACCTTGATCGGATCACCCTTCGTGAAGGCGGTCGTTGCCTGGATGTCAGGCCAGTAGGAGATAGTCATAAACCAAGTTTCCTCCTCCCGGTCCTCCCGAAAGAGCTGGACGC
Source organism: Neorhizobium turbinariae (assembly GCF_023223505.1). Taxonomy (NCBI): domain Bacteria; kingdom Pseudomonadati; phylum Pseudomonadota; class Alphaproteobacteria; order Hyphomicrobiales; family Rhizobiaceae; genus Neorhizobium; species Neorhizobium turbinariae. The sequence continues at coordinate 32,793 of NZ_JALPRY010000031.1, read as the reverse complement.
CGAGGGCGACCTCCTGAAGCGGAGGAATGCCTTCGGCTCGCAAATAAGATTCGTAGCTATCGGCGACGTCGCGGCGCGTACGGCCGCGCCAGATGCGTGCAATGGTGGGCTTTGTCACCATGTATGTCTCCTCTTGGAGCTTTCTATTAGAGGCGCAATCATCGGAGCGCCCGCGACAGGAAGTCGCGGACAAGCGGTAGCGCCTGTTCGAAATGCGTTTCCAGCAGCCAATGTCCGGCATCGCTGAGAATGTGGAACTCCGCGTCCGGGAGATCGCGCTGGTAGGCTCGCGCAGATGCCTCAGGCATGTACCCGTCCTGCGGCCCCCATACCACCAGCGTCGGGGGGTGGTGCTCGCGCAGATAGGCTTGATAGCGCGGGAACCAGTCGAGGTTCTGCTCCAGCTTTTCCATCAGGCCGACTGACACCATCTTGCGTGTCGGGGTGTCCATGAGCGGCCAATGCAACTTCCAAAGGTCCGGAGGAACCCGGCTTGCCACCTCCTCAGAGACTTCACCGACGAACTCCTCACGGAATCCGTCCTCGCTTACAGCCTCCTTGAGAGTGCGGTGCTTCTCGGTTGACTTGTCGGCCCACCAGGCTTTGATCGTCTCGTATTTAGGGCCAAGCACGTCTTCGTAGATGTCGCCGTTCTGGATGATCAGCGCGGCGATCCGCTCCGGGTGGGTGATGGCATGCCGCAGACCGATCTGCGATCCGTAGTCGTGGAGCCAGAGCGCGTAGCGCTCCAGACGGAGCGCCTCAGCGACGTCGTTGAGCACCTCGGCGTAAGCGTCGAAGTCATAGCCGAACTCGGCAGGATTCGGCGTGTCGCTGTAGCCAAAACCTGGCCAGTCGAAGGCGACGGTGCGCCACTGATCGGCAAGCGCCGGCATTAGCCTCCGGTACTGATAGGATGAACATGGGTATCCGTGCGGCAGGAGCAGGATAGGAGCGTCGGTCGGTCCCGCTTCCCGGAGGAAGAGCCTGTGTCTGCCTATGGGGGCCCAACGGTGAGTTGTTTCGCATCTTGTCATGCTTTCTCTCCTAACAGCCTCTCCGTCTTGCGGAACCACCATAACCGATTTAGCCGGTTCTTGTTCCAGTTTCCACGAGCCGATGCCTGTCGGGACCTGAACCTGGCCTGGTAGCGGGATCTAATTTAAAAGCTCACCGGGTCGGCTGCTCTGTTTGCCTAAGAGAATGCTGGATTTGGCCGAAGTGACACTTGAGATAGCGCCGATGAACCATGCATCCGCGTTCGTTGGCATCCCATGGGTATGGCAGAACGCAAAATGAGTTGATCCGTAGCGGCTCAGCGGAAGCCATCATACCCATCGGGAAAAGGGAAGCTCCTTCAAACCCACTGCCGCCCCTGAGCCACCGCCAATGGTGCTTCGCGCCATGCGGCAGTCGGGCGATAGTCTTGAAAACTTTTCTGAGTGCCGGCAAGACCACTTGCCATGGTAACCGAGGTATTGCCCATGTCGTGGATGTTCTTCGAGACTACGATTAATGATTTCGTTCTTGCAGGCCGCAGGTTCCAGAGATCTGGCTGGGCGGCAACCGTGTGGGCAGCGTCCCCGGCATGTCTCGAGGAGCAAGTTCTGGTGGAAGGCAGCGACCCCGACCGCCGCTCCCGCTTCCTGCGTCACCGGGCGCGGAAGTCCTATACCCGAAAGCTACCTGGTCCCGACGAAGACGTCCTGTTGTCAAAGAAGATTGCTGCCTGTCAGTCGTGAACGGCGGACTGAGCGATCTTGCAACTGTTCAAGCCCTCGATGGCTTATCAGGTGCGTGTCGAGCCCTGAAACGCTTTACTCGGTTATGGGTACCGCAGCTTGCATCGGAGCACCAGAGCCTGCGACCGCTCTTTGAGTGATCGAGAAACAGCCAACCACAGTTGTCGCCCTTGCACTCGCGCACGGGTCGTCGATGAGGCCGCTCGGTGATAAGCGCTGTCGCCTCGAGTGCGAACTTGGCCGGAACGTCTTCGAAGCTATCAAACGGAAGTGTCCATCCGAATACGCCATTGTCGTCCTTGAAAACCTGGCGAACGCGCCCACGCCTGGCCCAGCCTGCTACAATCTCGATTGCTGCCTTGGGATAAGGTCCCCCAGCGTCCTCCGCCAGAAACACCTCATGTAGTGCTTCCCTGAGGGCAATGACTTCCTTTACAAGCCCTTCTGCATCCGCGGCGGACGAGATCAGCAGCCTCCTCAGCTTGCCCGCCACCTTCGGCTCAACAAGCTCCAGCCTTTCCGCCAGAACGAGCACATCGTCGAAGACCTGGATGAAGTCCGGGCCCCACCGGTCACCGCGACTGTCAACGGTGTTGACGAGGTCGAGTGCGGGATGACCTCCGATCAGGCGCATGTCTTTTGTCGAAGATGCCATTCTTCTCTCGCTGGAACTGATAGGCTCCGCTCACGGTTGTAATGGTTATATTAAGTTTATTCCGTTACACCACAAGGACCTTCACCATGCCGCAGTCGATACAAACGACGAAATTCTTGATCCTGTGCGTTGTCTGGGGCCTTACCTGGATCGCAGTCAAGTCTGGGATTGAAACCGTGCCGCCGATGATGTTCGCGGCTACCCGATTTGCGTGTGCAGGGGCGCTGCTGTTGCTCTGGACATTGCGTGGGCGGCGGATGGCGTTGATCAAAAGCAAGGACCTGTTTCGTCTTCTGGTCAGCAGCCTACTGATGATTACGCTCTGCTACGGCCCGTTGTTCTGGGGCATGCAGTTCGTGTCCTCGGGGACGGCAGCTGTGTTGGAGATGTCGCTCACGCCGCTTGCCCTTCTCGCCTTTGGCATAGCCTTGCGAGAGGAAAGTTGGAGCACCGCGCGGGCTTTGGCCATGGGTCTGGGTGCACTGGGTCTCTCTGTTCTGTTCTTTCCCGCTGTCAGCTTGGACGAACTTTCGCAGTCTCATGCACTTGTTGGCTTGGCGGCTGTGGCATGGGCGGCGGTGTCGTCTGCCTGGGGTTCTGTCCTCATGCGTCCGCTGCTGCGCCGATATGACAGCACGTTCCTGTCCGGCTCAACCACCTTGATTGGAGGGTTGATCCTTGGCATGGCTGCACTGGTCTTTGAGCCGACAGCCGCACAGAGCCTGACGGTCTTGTGGGACGGCAAGGCAATCGCGGCCTGGCTCTTCCTTGTCATCTTTGGGTCCCTGATCGGCTATAGCCTTTACATGCAACTGATCAGGGACATCGGTCCTGCGAGAGCCGGTAGCTTTGCTTTTGTTTCTCCGGCCATTGCCGTTTCTGTCGGGGTCCTCTTTGGGGGCGAGGCGATCTCATTCCAGAGCATCATAGGGATGGCTATGATGTTGCTCGCCGCCTACATCTGCCTCAACGGCGATAAGGCTGTCCTCACGCCCTTGACCCGACGCGGAGGCCGAAATGCTATTCGTGACTGCTACACCTCAGAATGACGACATCGTCATCCAACACTACCTCCCAATGTGGGAGAGCTACGCAACGCCTGCCAAACATCTGAAGCCGGACTGCCGTTTTACCGCAAACTTGGGTTCGAAGGCAGCACGGTGATGCGCTTGACCTTCAACTCTGGTTCATGAGGCACAAGCAACATTGGCGTGTTGAGCCGCATCGCTGCGAACCTTCATCCAGGTGCCGATCTGCCGCTCCGATACTAGCAGATTTGGTAGGGCTTCGTGCCAAGCCTTTCGATAGGGTCGCGCAAGTTGAACATCGATAACGTCCTCGTGGCTCTGCCACGTCTCGTGGAGCATGAAATGGTTTGCGTCTGCAGGATCGGCGTGAAGCGCGCAGTCCAGGAAGGTATCCTCGTGGCGCATGGCGTCCAGCACACCATTCAGCAGCGCAAGAAAGCGTTCGCGCTCGCGCGGCTGGACGTGAAATTCGATCAGGTAGGTCACGCTCATCTGGGAGCTCCATTAATCTCTTGTTGAAGCAGCGCCGCGCGCGTGTCAGCATCGGCGGGATAAAAGCATTCGAGCGCAAGTTCAGATAGAGTAACGCTTGTTGCGGTGCTGAACATGGTCGTGGTGGAGATGAAACGAAGCACAACGTCCCTGTCAGGCACTCTCAACTCCAGTGGCACGGCAAGGAGCGGGTGAGAACGCTCCTCCTCTATCTTCTGTGGCGGCGGTGATGGATATGAGGCAAGCTCCTTATGCAAATCCACCAAAACGCTGTCGCCGGATGACGTCATCTGCACTTGCAGCCGATCCAGGAGGTGATGTCGCCACTCCGCAAAGTTAACGATCCGGGAAGCAAGGCCCTGGGGATGCAGACTGAGCCGCAGGACATTGAGCGGCGGCGACAACATCTCGACGTCGATCCCAGTCAACAGATCCATGGTGGCCTGATTTGCGCGAACAAGGGTCCAACGACTGTCGACCGCGAGCGCCGGAAACGGCATCTGCGCTTCAAGAACGGCCTCCACTGTCGTGCGAACATGGGCCATTTCCGCTGCATCGAAATCATGATCTGCATAAATGGGCGCATATCCGGCAGATAGCATAAGGCGGTTTTGAGCCCGCAGCGGCATAGCCAATGTCTCAGCCAACCTAGTGAGAAGATCGCGGCTTGGGGAAGAGCGACCACTTTCGACAAAGCTCAGGTGGCGGGTCGAGATGCCGGCATCCAGAGCAAGGTTCATTTGGCTGAGGCGCCGCCGCTCGCGCCATTCGCGCAGGACATGTCCTACCGTTGTGTCTGATGGTCGACTGCGCTGGATGTATTGGCTCATAGTCATCTCGTCGGCGATATTGTTCAAGCGTTAGCATTGGTCTGTCAGGTGCCACCGCCGAGACACTCCCCGGAGATGGTTGGACTCGGCCCAGAACATCAGTCAAGAAACCCTATGACTTCGGCGAACTTCCCGTCCGAGTTCAGCTTTACAATATCCGTTCCGCCCGCGACCCGGATACCGTCCTCCGTTACCAGATCCCACGAGAAGCGGATCGCGCGGTGGTGGCCATCCGGCTTTCCCCTGAGGACGAAACTGTGGTTGGGGAAGTGACTGCGCGCTGCCTCGATCATCGAAGCGATCTCTTCAGGTGTCGTGCCCTGCATGAGCGGGTCGGCGTAGCTGGCGTTCACTGCCCAACCCTCTTTAAGAGCAGCAAGACGGGATACCAGATAAGGCTCGTTCCAGACGGCAAGGTAGGAATGGGCGACAGCTTCGGGACTTTGTTCTGCGGTGTTCATGGCGTGATCTCCGTGTTAGACGACATGATCATCACGTCGAAGCCGTCGCACGTCGATTACCCCCGAGGTAATGCCGCAGTTGATGCGATACGAACCTGTGACCTGCTATTGGGAATTCAGAAGCCTGTGCCTTTATTAGGTCTTCACTGACGCAGGACTGATCGCGGCGACCTTTGGATCGAGCGTCGCCGCTGCGATGCATCGGCTGTTCAACGGGCTTCGAGCGCATGTCGGCTCTTCGCGCTATCGACCTGCTTCTTCTCCCTTCGATGACGCTCAACGATAGCGTCTACGCGTTCAATGCGTTGCTGAGGTCTTTCAATCCGATCATCAGCATCATCGGATCGGACGGAGAAGGCAGAAATCCGACAGCTTCATAGAAGGCACGTGCATCATCCGAAATGGCATGCACCAGTACGCCTCGGATACCAAGTATTTCGGCGGCATTAAGCAGGCGCAGGCCTGCATCACGGACCAACGCCCGACCTAGACCTCGACTCTGGTAAGATCGATCAATAGCCAATCGACCAAGTACTGCGACTGGGATCGGGTCCGGCATGTTTCGCCTGAAACGGCCTGGTGCTTCTGCCGGCTTCACTGCGCCGGAGGCGAGCGCGTAGTAGGCAACAACGCGATTTCCCTCGCAGGCCACAAACGTACGAGATGCCCCACCTGCCTGATTGGCACGGGCTCGTCGACGCAACCAGTCGTCCAGTTGTTGAACGCCGGAATCAAACTCTTCCAGTTCATGATAATCGGCTAAGGGAGCAGGCGCAGTTAGTATCACGCCTCGTCCCACGGCGCTTTGGTCGACATTGTGCGCTTCAACCGCTCATTCGACTGGGCGGGCGCATCGAGGCGAGCAAGGTATTGGTTATAGACCTCGGGGCTTACTGTGAAGACGGTGCGGTCTAGCAGCACTTCCTCAGCTCGCCGTTCAGAGGCCTCCAACATGAAATCCGTGCGCGTCTTGCCTAGCAACTCAGCCGCACGATCAATAAGGTTGCGAGTCGCGGGCTTGATACGGATATTCAACGGAACGCTTGCGTTCACATTCTTGCTGGTGTGTGACGTCGGCATGGGCAACTCCTATGTCCTAACGCTATCTAGTGTAACGACACCGTCATTACAAGAGCCGCAACGATGGTGTTGCTCCGGTGTGGTTGTCGGCGCATCAAACCTGGTCATTCTCGCCTTGAACGGAACCGGACCCCCGACCCGCGCGCTCAGAATATTACCAGAGCCTACAAAGACGCCCTCTCTTTTAAATCTCTGCGCAATTTCTGGGGCCGACAACGGGGAATACCGCTCAAAATCTCAGCCATTTGCGTAAGCTAGAAAACAGGTGCATAGGGTTAAGAAGAACGCCGACAGTAAAAATGGATGGAACAGGTGGACGAGCGGTTTGACATCGGCGCCCGGCTTCACGCGATGCGTATGGCTGCTGGTCTGTCACAGCGGCAGCTTGCAGAGAAGGCTGGCGTCCCACATGCACAGATTTCAAATGTCGAGACGAACAAGATCAGCCCGTCAGTTTCGACCTTACGAAGAATTTTGAACGGCCTTGGCGTGGGCATGGGCGACTTTTTCGAACCTGAACGCAGCCCTTCTAAAGGCCCTTTCTTTTCAGCAGATGAGCTACTCGACCTTACGTCTCGTATTTCGGGGCAGTTGCCGGGCGGTGCAAATGGGACGCTTGTATTACGTCAGGTGGGCGACGCCCGGTCACACAACCTGCAAATCCTGCATGAAGTCTACGAACCCAGCGCTGACACCGGGGAGACATTCCTGCAACATACCTCTTCGGAAGGAGGTTATGTCGTCGAAGGCGAACTGGAAATTACAATCGGCAATGACGTGCGTATATTAAAGGCGGGCGAGGCATATCTTTTTGACAGTCGTCTGCCGCACCGCTTCCGCAATATCTCGGGCGAACGGGCCATAGTGATCTCTGCATGTTCCCCTCCCTACCTCTAACCCGCAACATAAGCTCTTGCTCAAAATAATGAGCAGCGCTATAGCTCATGCATCGGTAAAAGGGGACTTCGATGGCTACTTCTAGTAATCTGCATTCTCGCCAGAAGGCTGCCGTCGCTGGCGGCGTGGGAACGCGCGGCATCTTCGCTGACAAGGCGCTTAACGCTGAACTCTGGGACGTCGAGGGCAGACGTTTCATCGACTTTGCGGCAGGTATCGCTGTCAACAATACCGGTCACCGTAATCCGACCGTTATGAAAGCAGTAGCGGAACAGGCGGACCGCTTCACCCACACCTGCTTTCATGTTGCGCCCTATGAAGGATATATCCGGCTTGCTGAACGCTTGAACGAGATTGCACCTACTGGCACTAAAAACCAAACAGTGTTGGTGACCACGGGCGCCGAAGCGGTAGAGAACGCCGTGAAAATAGCCCGCGCCTATACAGGTCGTGCAGGCATCATCGCCTTCTCCGGTGCTTTCCACGGTCGCACCATGCTCGGCATGGCACTCACCGGCAAGGTCATGCCGTACAAGAAAAACTTCGGCCCATTCCCAGCCGACATCTATCATGCGCCATTTCCGAACCCGTTCCTCGATTACTCAAGCGAACAGGCGATTGCGGAACTGGAGCGGCTTTTCGCCTCGGATGTGGATCCGGCACGGATCGCAGCCTTCATCGTGGAGCCAGTCCAGGGTGAAGGCGGCTTCAACGTTGCGCCGCGAGAATTCCTGGTCAGGCTCCGGGAGATCGCCGACAGCCATGGCATCGTCCTCATAGCGGACGAAATCCAGGCGGGCATGGCGCGCACCGGCAAGATGTTTGGTTTCGAGCATGCGGGCGTTAAGCCGGATCTCGTTACGATGGCCAAGGGCCTTGCAGGCGGCTTCCCCCTCTCGGCTGTGACCGGCAAGGCCGAGATCATGAACGCGGCTCATCCGGGCGGCCTCGGCGGCACTTATGCCGGCAATCCGCTTGCAGTCGCCGCGGCCAACGCCGTTCTGGATCTCATCGAGAAGGAGAAGCTTTGCGATCGTGCGGCGGAAATCGGTCGTCGGATTTCCGAGCGCCTGAACGCAATCGCATCGCGTCAAGGGATGGAGCGGATCGGCGAGGTCCGCGGGCTTGGTGCGATGGTGGCATTTGAGTTGGTTGAGGATCGCCAATCCAAGGCTGCCGCTCCTCATATCACCACCCGTATTGTTGCAGAGGCCGAAGCGCGGGGCCTCATCCTCCTTTCTTGCGGAACGCGCCTGAATGTGATCCGGTTGCTGCCGCCGCTGACAATCGAGTGGGATGTGCTTGAGGAAGGACTCGCCATTCTTGAGGCGTCCATCGAAGCGGCATTCTCGGATGCAGCAACAGCGACTGCAGCCTAGTCACCAATATTCAATTAGGGAGGAATGCGCATGAACGGCGCCGATATGCTCTGTGATGTCCTGCTGGTGAACGGCGTCGACGTCTGCTTCGCCAATCCTGGTACGTCGGAGATGCACTTCGTCGCCGCGCTCGACCGCAAGCCGGAAATGCGATGCGTACTTGGCCTTTCTGAAGGTGTGGTGACCGGCATGGCGGACGGTTACGCGCGCATGACCGACAAACCGGCTGCGACGCTGCTGCATCTAGGCCCGGGTCTGGCAAACGGTCTCGCCAATTTGCACAACGCCCGCCGCGCCAGAACGCCGATCTTGAACGTTGTCGGGGACCACGCATCGTACCACCTGCAGTATGACGCGCCGCTGACCAGCGATATCGAGAGTCTCGCGCGCCCGATGTCACACTGGGTTGGGCGCGCGGCAGGACCGCAGGATATCCGTCGCTGCACAGAAGAGGGTTTCGCTGCGGCGATATCCAGGCGTGGTGTTTCCACAATGATCCTGCCGGCGGACGCGGCGTGGGGCGAGGTATCGGCCGAAGCGCTATCGCCGGCCTCCGTTCCTGCTCCTCCCGCGCTGGACGATGCCGCGTTGAAGGCGGCAGTTGCAGCCTTGGAGAGAGGCAAACGTACGGTCATCATCCTCGGCGGCCGCGCACTGCGCGATAGGCCGCTTGCAACGGCAGGACGGATTGCTGCTGCAACCGGTGCTTCCCTGTTCTCGGTGCAGTCAGACCGCGGCGCGCGCGGCGCGGGCCGTGCGTTCGTCAGGCCAATCCCCTACAATATCGACCTGGCCGTCGAGACACTGAAGCCCTTCGAAGTTGCGATCTGTATCGGCCCGCAACGGCCCGTGACATTTTTCGCCTATCCGGGCAAGCCGAGCACCACGCTGCCACCGGACTGCGAGGTGCTCCAACTTGCGGAACATGAGCATGATCTGGCAGCCTCGCTAGAGGCTCTGGCCGATGGTCTGGGTGTTGCCCCGAATGCTCCGTTTAGTTCGAACGTCTTCCGCCAAGGCGACATCCCCGTTCCTGACGGGGCTTTGACCTCTGATGCGATCAGCTTGGCCATCGCACGGTATCTACCGGAGAATGCCATCGTCATCGATGAAGCCCTCACCTCGATCGGTCAATATCCCGCACTTTCTCCCGGTCTCCCTCCGCATGACCATCTCCCTATTACAGGGGGTTCGATTGGAATAGGTATTCCGCTTGCGGCAGGCGCGGCAATCGGTGCCCCTGATCGCAAAGTGGTCGCGATGCAGGCAGATGGCAGCGGAATGTACACAGTTCAGGGGCTCTGGACGCAGGCGCGCGAAAACCTCGACGTGGTCACCATCATCTATGCCAATAATGCTTATCGCATCCTGCAAGGCGAGATGACGAACGTCGGCGTGAAGTCCTACGGCGTGAATGCGCGCAAGATGCTCGACCTCGACCAGCCCCAGCTCGACTGGTGCTCTCTGGCCAAAGGTCTTGGTGTTGAATCCGGCCGAGCGACGAACACGGCTGAGTTCGTGAAGCTCTATACCGCAGCCCTTTCCCGGAAGGGCCCGTTCGTTATCGAAGCCGCCGTGATCTGATCACGCAGCCTTCGTGGCGGTGATCATGATCATCTCGATCTTGAGGTCCGGGCTGGCGAGCTTCGCCTCGAAGCAGGCACGCGCAGGCGGCGCGATGCCGGCTACCCACTCGTCCCATACTTCGTTCACCGCAGCGTAATCCTGCATGTCCGCGAGGATGATCGCACAGAAAATCAAACCCTCCCTGGCGCTGCCGATCTCGGCCAAACGGCCATCGGCCTTGGCGAATAACTGGCGCGCCTGCTCTGCCGCGGTAAGCGAACCATCATAGGGAGCCTGGGGCGTACAGGCGAAATAGCCTGTGCCGCCGTGGACAACAGCAAGGCTCCCGCGTTTGCCAACACCAAAGCGCTCGATGATCGACGAAAAGTCTGAGGTCATGGAATAGGCCTGTCTTCTTACTTGGTGATGACGAAAACGGAGTCTGGCGTCCAGCTGATGCAGCATTCTTCGCCTTCCTTGATGATGACCACGTCTGCGCCCAACACCCTCACCCGCATCGGGATGTCTCCGGCTCTGCCGATCACAAGCGCGTTGTCGCCGTAGTTGACGACCGTATCGACAATCATGCGAACGTTCTTTCGATCTTCGACCGGGTTACGAGACAGCTTGATGTGTTCAGGACGGATCAGCAGTGTCACGGCCTGACCATCTGTCAGTCGGTTATCAGCACCTGCGTATTCGAAGGATCCAAGCAGAGGGTTATCGGCTTCCCGGCTTGCGGCATTCGTGACCGTTGCCGGGATCAGGTTACTTTCACCTATGAATGCAGCGACAAAAGACGTCTTTGGACGGTGATAGATATCAAGGGGTGCAGCACATTGTTCGATCCGACCTTTCTCGAACACGACGATTCGGTCAGACATCGACATGGCTTCTGACTGATCGTGGGTGACAAAAATCGTGGTGACCCCGAGACTGCGCTGAATGCGCTTGATCTCGATCTGCATCTGTTCACGCAGGTTTTTGTCAAGCGCGCCAAGCGGCTCATCGAGCAGCAACAAGGAAGGTTCGAAGACAAGAGCGCGCGCAAGGGCAACGCGCTGCTGTTGCCCGCCCGAAAGCTCTTTTGGATGCCTATGGCCGAACCCCTTCAATCCGACAAGCGAAAGCATCTCTTCGGCCTGACGGAGCCCCTTTCCACGGCTTACGCCTCGCATCTGTAGCGGGAAGTAAACGTTTTCCGCCGCTGTTTTGTGCGGAAATAGAGCGTAGTTCTGGAAGACAATGCCGATGTTGCGTTCGTGTGGCGCGAGCTCGGAGATCGATCGTCCGCCGACCTGGACGCTGCCGCCACTTGCCTTTTCGAAACCGGCTACGATCATCAAGGTCGTCGTTTTGCCGGACCCGCTAGGCCCAAGGAATGTTACAAACTCTCCCTTCTCGACGGACAGGCTCACGTTGTCCAACGCCGTGAAGTTCCCGTAGGACTTGGTGATACTGGAAAGTTCAAGATAGCTCGTCATCGGAAGGTCCTTGGAAACTCAGTGTGCGCCGGCAGGTGATCGGCTTGGCTTGGGGACGCGGCTGCGAAGGGCGCTGATAAAGTAGGGAGCTGCAATGCCAACCAGTACGAGGAAGAACAGCAACGTCGAGATAACCGCAATTACGGGATCAGCTTCCTGCCGGATGCTATCGAACATCTTTCTCGGCAGGGTTTCGGCGTTCCGCCCGGAGATGAAGATTGCGACAACCGTCTCGTCGAACGACTGAACAAAGGCGAATAGCGCGCTGATGATCAGGCCCGGTCGCAGGATCGGCAAGGTAACGTGAATGAACGTCTTGGTGGGACTTGCCCCAAGGCTCAACGCCGCTCGTTCAAGATTTCTGTCGAAGCCTTTCAGGTTGGCGGAAAGCACCAGGAACGCGATAGGAACCGAAAGGCATGTGTGAGCCAGAATGACTCCCATGTGACTGTGGACGAGCCCGAGATCGCCCAGGTACGAGTAGTATCCAACAGCCATGACGATGTGAGGCACGGCTAGGGGCATCAGCATCATCAGGTCGGCGACGCTTTTTCCGCGGAACTTGTGGCGCACAAGGGCAAACGTGGCGGGCACCACAAGCAGCATTGTCAGTAAGGTCGTCGCCGAGGCGATGACGATGCTATTCCACGTCGGAATCAACCAGTCGAGATCGGTGAAGTAAGCGCGGTAATAGCCAAACCAATAGCCCGGTGGCGGAAACTGCAGCGAGCTTGCACTCGAAAACGACATGGGCACAACGATCACCAGTGGTGCTGCAATGAAGATAGTGACCAGGATGCCGGCCCAGCGCATGAACGTGTTCATGAGTCATCACCCCCAGAGTTTGTCGAGGCCGAAGCGGCGGTGATAGATGGTGAGGATCACGAAGGTGATGAACAGGAGGACCATGGCCATCGCCGAGCCCATTCCGAAGGCCAAGAATTCGTCGATCTGGTGACCGATGAGACCCGCGATCATCTGCTCGCGCGGGCTACCAAGCAGAACTGGCGTCACATAGAAGCCGAGGCAGATGACGAAGACCAGAACGGAACCATTGGCAATGCCTGGGGCGGTCAGAGGCAAATAAACGTGCCTGAAGAGGGACCAGCCGCGGGCACCGAGACTCTCTGCTGACCGGATCAAAGCCGGATCGATCTTTTTCATGACCGAGAAGATATTCATGATCATGTAGGGCGCGAGGATGTGCACCATCGCGAGCGTCGAAGAGAAGCGCGTGAAGAGTAGCTGAGGCGTGTCATCTATTCCGATCATCTGCAGAAGAGCGATCAGAGGGCCATTGTTACCGAGCAGGACCATCCAAGAGTAGGTTCGCACCAGAAAGCTGGTCCAGAAGCTCATGGTCACGAGCAAAAGGATGAACATAGCGGTGCGCGGCTTGGAATGCGCCATGAGGTAGGCAAGCGGGTAACCGACCGCCAGGCAGCAAACCGTCACGAAAGCGGCGGTAAGGAAGGTGTTGAGAAACACGCGTTGGTAAAGCGCGCCTGTCAGAACCCTCTCGTAGTTCATAAGAGAAAGGCGAGGATCAGTCACGCTCATGATCGCCACATCGGCGAGCGGAACGACGAAGAAGATCAGCATGTATATGCCGAGCGGCGCCAGTAGAAGCCAGGGCCAGACATTGGTCTTTTCCGTCAATCTTGAGAGGCTTGAGCCCATTGGCTTCCCTTCTTATCGCTCGCTAGGTCGAAGCGGCATCGCCGGGGGCGATGCCGTTTGGTTGAGATGGATTGGTTGAGCGAGTTTTAGCTCGCTGCCCACTCCTCGAACCGCTCTGCAAGTTCTGCCGGATCGATTCCGAAGTTCGCCATGTCCTGTTCGAAGGTCAGCTTGTAGTTATCAGGCGAAGTCGGCATGCGCTTGGCATCCTCGGGGCTGACGAACTCATTCGACGCCGGATTCAACGGGCCGTAGTCTGCAGCCTTGGAGAAGCCTGCAAGCGGCTCAGCGCTCGTTGCGAACTCTACAAACTTCCTGGCATTGTCGAGGTTTGGGGTATTCTTGGCGACCACCCAGTAGGCGCGCTCGATTTCGCCCTGGTTCCAGGTCATCGCGACCGGCGCACCCGCCCTTTCAGCCTCGAAGTAGCGGCCATGCCAGATACCGATCATGTCCACCTCTCCATCACGCAGGATCTGCGTCGATTGAGCACCGGCTGTCCACCACACCCGCACATGCGGCTTGATCTTGTCCAGTGACTTGAACGCACGATCGACGTCTAGCGGATAGAGATCCTTCGGGGCCACGCCGTCGGCCAGCAGAGCGAGCGGGATCACGCGCGAGGGGTAGCGCTGGAGAGAGCGGCCGCCGGGGAACTTCTCTACGTCCCAGAAATCGGCCCAGGTCTTCGGCGCCTCCTTATATTTGTCGGTACGCCAAGCGATAACCGTCGCGAATGCATGGGAAGCAGCACCATTCTCGAACAGGCCGCCCTCGTAGGGAGCCTGCAGTTCTTCAATGATCCCAGCCTGATTGGCACGTACAAGTTCACCGGCGCCAAGCGTAGTGACGTCGAACTCGTAGGTGCCGGTTTTCACCTGTTGGGCAAGCTTGGCAAAGGAGACGGGCGAAACGGTCTTGACCTGGATGCCGGTCTCCTTCGTGAAGGGCTCAATCAGGTGTGTCTTGGCTGCCGTTTCCCAGGGCCCACCCCAGGTATTGACATAAAGAACCTTGTCCCGTGCTCGCACGACATACGGGGCGGCAAGCGAAGCCGTGATCGCCGCTCCGGCCGTCTGCAGGAACCGGCGACGGTTTGGCGTCATGATTGTTGTCATGTCTGTTCTCCTCTCTTATGATTTTTTGAATGTGGCTTCGTAAAGCCTTAGCCAGTTGCCGTGGGTGATCTGCGCCACCTCGGCTTCAGAGAAGCCGACGGCACGTAGCCCGTCCGGAATGACGCGGATGTCCTCTATCTTCGTGAACCACTCCGGCGGCGCAGCCTTGAGCGGTTTGCCGGCAGCACTCGCGCCGTAGTCCTCACCCCGAGTCCAGCGGCCCTTGCGCATCCACGCGTAGTCGGGCGCGGTGAAGTTGTGGCTCTTGTCGGTACCGATTGCGACCGAGTCGATGCCGGCGATATCCACGGTGCGGGCGACCATCGTGCACCACGCCTCGATGGAGGCGCAGTACTCGTCCCCGGTGATGTTCCGATAAGCTGCACAGCCGATGACGCCGCCCGTGTCTTTCAATGCACGAATGACGTCATCCGACTTGTTACGCTTGTGCATGAAAAGCGACTGCGCGTTGGCATGCGTCACAGCGATCGGTTTTTCAGACACTTTGATTGCGTCCAAGGTGGTTCGGTCGCCGACATGGCTGCAATCGACAAGGATTCCGGCTGAATTCATCTCGCGGACCACTTCCTTACCAAAGCGGGCCAGACCGGAATCCTCCGCTTCGTAGCAGGAGCCACCGAGCTCGTTCTGATTGTTGTACGTCAGTTGCACGACGCGTACGCCGAGTTCGGCGAACATCTCCACGAAACGGATGCGACCTTCAAAGAGGTTGGCGTTCTGGAAACCCATGATGATCGCGAGCTTGCCCGATTGCGATATGCGGGTGATATCACGCGCCGTAAGAGCGATCTCAGCGATGTCGGCGTTGTCTCGAACGAGGTCGCGCCAACGACCTATTGAATCCATGGATTCAACGGCACCCTCCCAGAAGCCGCAGGTATTGACGACGCCGCCCACATCTCCTGCGAGGAGAGCTTCGAAAGCGGCACGATCGAAATGACCGCATTGCAACCCGTCGATGATCATGATGCGGCTCCTTCCTTGATCCGTTCAGAGAGGTTCGAAGCCAGGAAGGAGACGTCTGTCTCGTCGTCGTTGTCTTTGCGACCGATAATGGTCCCGTCTTCGTTGACAATCATTGGGCCAGCATGTCGTCGTGAGACGACGCTGTCCGTAGCAAGCGCTTGCTTCGCAAGATGGTAGATGCGCCACCAGAGATCAGCTTCGATCTCGACACCATTGTTGAGGAGAGCCCATAGCAACGGATCGTCTTCTTCGACGTCGCCTTTAACAGGAGCAGGTCTCGCTGTCAGCACGTTGCCCAGGACTGTGATCGCCAGCCCCGATCTTCCACCGAAATCGGCCGCGAGTTCCAGTTCGTCAGCGTCTGCCGCATTCTGGACTGTCAGCTCCGCGGACCCATGGCGTGCAATGATCTCCCCAAGAAGATCGATAGCACTGGGCAGCGCGAACCACGCGTGCTCCCCATGGGCATCCAACGCGATCAAATTGCCGGTCTCGCTGACGCTGATACGCACGGGATCGGCCGACTTGAAGTCGCCGAAGCGCCTTTCAAGCATGCCGAAGCCGCCGAGGCCACGCTTTTGCGAATACATCGGGAAGTCGCAGATCGCGAGGAAAAATCCCTTTGGAAGATTGCAAAGGGAAAAGATGCGCTCGGACATCAGGCGCATCTCGCGAGGCATCACCCTCATCTTGGTGCTGGACAAGGCATTCATAGAACTGGCTCCGCCGGGTAGTACCAAGTGCCAGTGTAACCGGCACGGAGATCATCAGGCGTCGGGGCGCCGTGATAAAGGACACCGCGCAGGTTGCGGCTCAGGAAATCCCGGCTCTTGTCGATGCCGTGGATGCCGACATTCATCAGCCTCACAAGGTCGATTGGAACGAACGCTTCGGAGTTAATATTTGCGCGCGGTGTGTGATATTGGTGCCCTTCGAGGCTCTGAACACGTGACACCATGTAGCGGTGCTGCGGGTGTTTCAAGAGAAAGCGAGCGACAGAAAGCGTGCCGTCTTCGGCATTGAGATCCGCGAGCAGGGCCTGGATGTTACCGCACACATCCAGACCAAGGTCCAAGGCGTCCGGCACTTCGTCACGAGCACCTCGTCGGGGCTCTTCTGCCGTCTCGGACTTGTACCACACGTATTTGTAGGCGTCCGGACCCGACATATCCACGTCAAGAGCCCACTGGTAATCCTGGCGTACCAGCGCGATCAGATCTTCAACTCTATCTGCAGGAGAGACGACGAACTCATCGGGCGCCTCGACTGCTTGCAACAAGGCATCAGCCTGATCCGGTACGAGCTCCAGATAGAGCGAGAGGAGCGTCTCATATGCCTCAGGGACAACCTTTCCATCGAGATGGTCTGCCAATACGTCCAATGGCTGAACCGTCTCGATCTCAAAGACAGCACCGCTGGCTTGGAACTGGTTTAACTGCCCCAAGATCATCTCAAGATCGTCGGCAACCTGTGCGCTGGATGCGAACGTTTCGTAGACCATCCTGTCCTGCCGGCGAAAGAGGATCGCTCGGTGAAGAAGGTCTGTAAGCTGTTCAATAGGACGAGCCGCTTTGTCTAATATGAGCCCTCGCGCAAGCGCGATTGCCTGTTCTCGTGCCGAAAGAAGCCGGTCTATCAGCCGAGGGTGCTTGTGCACGAAGAAGATGAGCCCAAGAGCTGATCCGTTGCCTACCCCGATGAACCGGCGGAGTTCTGGCGCTAGCTTGACTGCCTGGGAGGACGCCTTGGCGGCAAGATGCTCAACCAGGTCGCAGGAAAACTCGCGCATCAGGTAGGCGGTTAGCAACTGAGCTTCGAGCACGCCCCCAAGGGCATGGCTTGCACCAAGCGATGGAAACGAGCGCGTCCCGAAAGTCCCGTTTCCGTCAAGGCCAGTATTACGCATCAGGTAGCAGACCCGAGCGATGTCCTCCACCTGAGGCTGGCGACCTTCGGCCAGCGCTGCCATGGTCTGGTCGAAGACACGCATCGATCTGTTCGACCGGCACCATATGAGGGCACGAGACGTCGCTCTGCCCGTATAAAGCTTCGGGATCTCCCGGCGAGCGCTCTCTATTTCCTCTTCCGTGGCGGGACCTTCGATGAGCGCACCCATCATGTCCCAGGCTTGGCCAATGATGCGACCTGTTCGCGCGGTGCGGCTTGGCGCACGCGAAAAGCCGATGAAGGAGAATTCCTGATTTGGTGCTTTGATCGAGTAGACAACTGTGCCATCTGCGTTGCTGTCCACATCGAACCGAACAATGCTGATGTCCCATCTTTCTCGGATCATCTTGTTCATGAATGCACGAGTCCCACTGAGCCGACTCGGCTGAATGGCGGCCAGCCTTGAGGTCTTCATCACCTCGCAGCCTGGCCTCGGCAGCGGTTTTGCTGCCTTTGTGGATTTTGCGGTCATGCCCCTCAACGCGCTCCCTGCTGCATCTTGGTTATGGCGCGAGCCGCTTCGAGAAGCGGTTCGCGGAAGGTTTCGAGATCGAAGCGTGTTTCCGGCATCACCAGCGAGACCGTGGAAAGACACTTGTCGTGGATGTCGAAGATCGGCGCGGCGATCGCGACTACTCCGCTATGGGTGTAACCGCTCGATACCGCGTAACCCTTCTGACGGGCCTCATCGAGAAGCGCATCGGCTGCGAGCGGCTCGCCGTTCTGCTTGAGCCGTTCAAGCGTTGCTGGATCCGCGAACGCTGTGAGAACACGCCCTGACGCTGACCCTTCCAGCGACATAGTGGTGCCGATCTTTTGCTCGGCCCTCAAAACGCTTCGAGATTCGACGCGCGAAACGATGCATGGCACGCCACGATCGAGAACGGCGAGCGACGCCGTCTCCTTCACCCGGTCGACGAGCATTTCAAGGATTGGCTGGACCCGTGTCCCGAGATCGGCTTGCTCCAACGCGGCCGCTGCCAACCGGCAGGAATGCATCGAAAGCCGGTAGCGCATCTCGTGATCCTGCTCGACCAGACCTGCCTCAACTAACGTCAACAGGCGCTGATAGGCCGTTGGGCGCGACAATTCCATGGCCATCGCAATCTCGGGCAGTCGCATCCCACGACTGCTTTGCGCCAACACATCGAGCACAGCCATAGTTTTGATCACCGTCGACAGAGGACGTACGCCCGAGTTTCCCTCTTGTATTCTATATGAATATTCTGTATCCATAGAGAATATATTGAACGGTCGATTGATCTATGTCAACCGCCACAAAAGCTCGCGGCTACTAATTGCGCTTTAAGTCTCAGCCGCCGCACACCGGAACATGCGCTGATAAGTCTGCTACAGACGACGGGCCCTCGATTTCGCTCGGATGCAGAGATTGGACGGCAAACTCGAACCGACTGCGTTCGGAGGACCAACCGTCACCGCAGGCCACTACTACTAGGCGGCTTGCTGCTGGGGGAGACGGAGCTGCTCGCACGGCACGATGAGGACGCCTTTGGCTACGAAGAGAATTCTTCATTCTCGCGGGGCACAGGAGCGCAAGCTAAGACTGAAATAGAGCAACCAAGAGCGATCTAGGCGCATCTTCAGTCCCGTTCAAACGGCGCTGCGAGCCTCCATTCTAGTAGACTTGTCGGAGCTGGCTGCGCTTTTGGTAACCGGTCGATAGGTCGATCATAGTGCTCCGCCGGACGACGCATCTTCGCTTTTGATCGTGCATGAACCAGCAAATGAGCTTCGACCATCCGGAAACAGCTAGCTTCATAGGAGGTTGGTACGTACGTAAATCCCATACTGAATGATCTGCGGAACGTGGTTCTGATACGTTTCAGTGGGCGGTTGAACGGTCCACCTCTGCTTCCTGGTTTCCTCTTGAAGGCCGATCATTCTGACGCTATATAGCGTCAGAATTATTGGCTCAAGAAGCCGGAGGTAAAGCCATGGGTATCGCGCAATACGCTGACGAAGGGCTTTTTTCGCCACGGAAGATTGCCGACGTCCTGCGCACCACGAGCGAGGAGATCGCCCGGACGGCCGGGCTCGGGAAGGATGCAATCCAACGGAAGGACCGGATTCGGTCCGACAGGACGCAGCGCCGTCTGCGCGAGATGACCGAGGTCGTCAACAAGATGGAGCCGCGCTTCGGATCGGCCCTTATGGCCTATGCCTGGTATCGCTCAGAACCTTTACCGGGCTTCTCAGGAATGACCGCGATGCAGTTGGTCCGGGAGGGCCGTGCGGACGAGGTTCTCGATTATATCGACGCGGTCGATGCCGGCATCCACGCCTGACAAGAGGATGCGATATGAAGGCACACTCTATCGAGCCCTGAACCCGATCTATGCACGCGAGCCAATGTCCGGGCGGGGGGCGGAGCTGTATGGAGGTCGCTTCAACAAGAAGGGCACACCAGCGCTCTACACCTGCCTCACGGTGATGACTGCCCTTCGCGAGGCCAACCAGGCCGGTAGCCTGCAGCCGACGACGTTGATCTCTTACGACGCCGACATAGGTCGAGTATTCGACACCAGGGATGAGATCGCATTGCTGGCCGAAGGGATGACCCCGTCATCTCTCGCAGACCCGACATGGCGAGACCAGATGAAGGCGGGCGGCGAGGCCCACACCCAGGCTTTCGCCCGACACCTCGCCGCCGCAGGTTATCACGGCCTGCTTGTCAGAAGCTTCGCGCCCGGCGCGAACGCGGATGATCTCAACCTGGTCCTGTGGCAATGGGGTGCAGTCGGCCCCGCCCGCCTGACGCTGATCGATGACGAGAGGCGACTCTCCCGATAGCGACAGGCGTCGTCGGCCTCATTGCCGCATGGCGAGAACCAACTGCACCGTCTCAATACTGGTCGAAGGCCTATCAGGCGGATCGCGGCAATCGTTCTTTCGAGCTTCGACCTTCCTCGAACACTATTGGATCGCGCACGAGACAGCGTCACCGGCTACGTCAAAGACGTAGATATCTTTTTCCCGAACAGAGACCGAAACGTCCTGCGCGCGCGAAGGCTGTCTCTCCATCCACCTTGACAACGAATTTCTCGCTGTTTCCAGGTTTCACACGGCCCCAACGCATAAGTTGATCCCCCGCAGGCCACCGAACCTGGCACCTCGTCCTCCCCAAAGTTGACCGATGGGCTGTTACCCTCTGCCTACACCACCGGACGCGGAAATAATTTCCGCATCCGTTCCCCCCTGTGATCTCCCGGTGAGGAGCCCTTTGCCGGGTACATCACGTCTACATTGCGCGGATATTCCCGCACCACCGCCTTGCTCACCAGATTAGCCACGATCCCGGCAACCGGCGCCATGCTTCCGCAGGAGGTTCTGTTGTGGCACCACGTCAGACAAACTTCCCAAGCCCGTTATTTTTCTGGCTGCAGGACGCGGAGTTGAAACGGGTGACGGCTCCCTAGAGACCCTCAGAACCCGCTAGCTCCGCCGAAGGGTGGCAAGCAAAGCCAGGCTTTTTTCGATTCCACCGCATACGCCGTGATAGGGAGTAACGGGGGAGACGAGATGTAGGATGAACGGCGTTTGCGGAAGTAGCAGGACGGACCGGCGGCAGGCTCGGATCTTGGAGTTCTTCTGGCTGCGAGCCGCCGTAGTTATCAGCCACGAGCGCGCTTGAATAGTTGTCTCGGCTTCGTCGAACCCGCGTGCTCGCTCGGAGCGCCCCCGCTGCTGGCGCACTGTCTCTGCGGCGTGCGTTTCTGCTCCTCTGAACCCCTTGACGTCTTGGCTCCTCGTTATCGCCGGCAGCCTCAGTGTCGGCCGACCACTGATACATCATGAAGCCGGATCGCTACCTTTGGCCGACGGGATCCACTGCAAACGTTGTTACCTGCAGAATCGCAGACTCGTGGTTTGACAACGCGAAACGGCGATCATGAATCGCGACAGGATAAATTGAGACGAAGCGTGTTGATGTGTAGGCAACGTAATCACCCATGATCCAAAACACCCTGCACTAAAGCAACCCGGCCGCGGCAGCGCCGCTGAGGCCTACAAGTGAGACACGCTGGCCTGCAGCCCTCGCTCTTGAAGAGAATCGAACCGGGGGCCCCTTAGTTGAAGTCGAAGTACCCATATTTCCCTTGCCTCCTGGCAGAAGCGCAACCTACTCCACTAGGGGTTCACCACGTTAGGGCACGTGGTGTGATGGCGCGGCCAAGCAACGTGACTATCGCGATGGCAACGGGATACCAGGTTGCTACAAACGTTGCGCCGTCGTTCAGGCAGGCGATCGTGTAGGAGAGCGCCCCAACTGAACCTGCGAGCAGCCCTGCTGCCACACCCGCATTGGTCAGGCGCGTCGGGATGCCTCGACGCATTGCAATGAGAATAACGACCAGCGCGGGCAGGGACGCCGCGATGATGGTGCCGACGCATAAGACAACAGAAAGGCTGTGAGCTCCGAAAACTGGAAGATTGCTTCGGTCCAGAAGAGCTCCAATAAGCAAGAAGACGCCCGCGGGGAGAACCCCCTGCATCAAACGCGCTCTCTCTCCCGGAGTTACCGCGGCCCACACAGCGTGCACAGCGCCTGCAGCGAGCAGCAACATCCCGATGACCTTGAACTGAGACGTCCACGACCAAAAATAGTCGCTGAAGTCTGCACGCGCGCCGGCCGTTGCGAGGACCACTGCGATTGCCGCCAAAAGAGCTATGACAAGAGCCACCGCAAACAGCTTAGTAAACCTCAGTCCGCCGGTTCGCTCGTCTCCTGCCTCCAAAGCCAGTTGCTTGATCAGGACGTTGGTGCTTTCGAACCTTTGGCGTTCGTGCTCGCTCATCATCAGAATTTATCCTTGGCCATGGCCGTCAGCCTTTTCAGTGACCGATGGAATGCCACCCTCACAGCGCCCTCTGTCGAGCCTAACCGTTCGGCAGCCTCTCTGGCGGAAGCGCCATCGATCCCCATGATACGAACCGCCGCCTGTTCTCTTTGGGAAAGACTTCCAATTAGCCGCTCGATATCGCCGTTTGACCGATCCGGATCCACCTCTTCCGCTGCGAAGATATTTGCCCATTCCTCGTCCGTCAGTTCAATGCGGCCGCGGCCCTCCCGGCGCAACCTGCGACAGGCGTCAATGATCTTGTAGCGTGTGATCGCGTTCAGCCACGGCCGCAGCGGTCTATGTGGGTCGCGGTGACCCCGGCGTGAATGGACGGCGATCAGCACCTCCTGCACCGGCGGTTTATATCCGAGCGATGAGTGCGGCCGCTCGGTGTTGTAGTAGCGTCGCCAAGCTTCGATGATGACCTTTGCCTCGGCGAGGCTATAGAAGATTTCACCGTTGAGCAGTTCGTCGCGAAGCTTCGAGTTGAAGCTCTCGCAGTAGCCGTTCTCCCATGGGCTTCCTGGTTCGATGAATGCGGTCTTCGCACCGACAGCAGCAATCCACTCCCGCACGGCCTTGGCGATGAACTCCGGGCCGTTGTCGGAACGAACATGACCCGGCACGCCGCGCAGGATGAACAGGTCCGACAAGACATCAATGACGTAGGTGGAGTTGAGCTTGCGATCGATGCGGATTGCCAGGCATTCCCGGGTGAACTCGTCGATGATGTTGAGCATGCGGAATTTCCTGCCATTGTGGGTGCGGCCCTCGACGAAGTCATAGGACCAGACATGGTTGGGGTGCTCCGGTCGAAGCCGGATGCACGATCCGTTATTCAGCCAGAGACGTCCTCTTTTCGGTTGCTTCTGGGGAACCTTAAGCCCCTCCCGCCGCCAGATGCGCTCGACGCGCTTGGCATTCACCGTCCAGCCTTCGCACCGCAGCATCGCGGTGATCCTGCGATAGCCATAACGGCCATAGCGGGAAGCGAGCCGGATGATGTCGGCGGTCAATGCCTCTTCATCTGGCCTGCCTCCAGGCCTCTTGCGCTGGGTCGAACGGTGCTGGCCCAGAACCTTGCAGGCGAAGCGCTCCGAGACGGAGAACTTCGCCATGACATGGTCAATGCATCGGCGGCGGCGGGAAGGGCTCAGAAGTTTCCCGAGGCAGCCTCCTTCAAAATCAGTTTCTCGAGCGTCAGGTCCGACACCGCCTTGCGAAGCCGCTCGTTCTCTTTCTCAAGGTCCTTCAGCCGCTTTACCTGGTCACCCTTCAGGCCACCGAACTCCTTGCGCCAGCGGTAATAGGTGAACTGCGTCACGCCGATCAAACGAACCGCTTCGCCAACAGATCGGCCCTGAGACAACAGAACATCGACCTGGCGCAGCTTTGCGACAATCTCTTCGGGCTTGTGCTTCTTCTGGGGCATTCCAACGTCCTCTCAAATGGCTCAATAGCCTAATTCAGGGAGGACCACTTTTCAGGGGACAGACCACTCCAGTGTCACCCGCAGTCGGTGTCCCGACTGGAACAGTTACGTTCTCGGGCGCGGGGATCAGTGAAACCGTCGCCTTGAACGGCACCGGTGTGGCTCAGGTCACGTCGACGTCCTTGACGAGTGGCACCATCACCGCGATCTACAATGGCGACAGCCATTACGAGGTCAGCTCGTCTACCGTTGCCGTTGACGTTAAAGCACCATTGGCATTGTCTCCTGCTGCAGGTGCATTGCCAGCTGGAAACGTCGGCAGCATCTACAGCCAGGCATTTACGGTAACTGGAGGAACTGCTCCTTATACCTACACACTGTCTGGCGATCATGCTCCGGGTCTGACCCTGAATTCGACAACGGGTGTTCTGTCTGGAACCCTGACTGTGAGCGATGGCTTCAGCTTCACGATCCAGGCTGTTGACGATGCAGGTCGCACGGTAAGTGCAGCCTACACCTTGGCGGTTGCTCCAGCAGAACCAGTGGCAACCTCGACAACGGTGGCCGCTTCGCCATCTACCAGCGTTGCTGGGGAGACGGTTGAAGTCAGCGCCGTCGTCCAATCTCTGGCGGCTGGATCGGGTACACCGACTGGCACCGTGACCTTCACGGGCGCTGGTCTCAACCAGACAGTCACCCTCGATGCCGCGGGCAGTGCCTCTGTGACATCGACATCGCTGACATCGGGAACCATCACTGCAACCTACAACGGTGACAGCCAGTTCTCGGGAAGCGCAGGCACGGCAACGGTAACGGTCAATGCACCGAACACCTTGGTGTTCACGCCTGCTGGCGGTTCGCTTGCTGAAGCCATGGCGGGCGAAGAGTACAGCCAGCCGATCTCGGCCACTGGTGGCTCCGGTGCCATTACCTACCGTGTGGCCTCAGGATCGCTTCCGGAACGGATGGTGCTCAACGTCTCGACTGGTGAATTGACTGGCCCCTCTGCCGAGGACGCTGAAGGCAACTACACCTTCACGATCGAAGCCCGCGATGGCACCGGAGCGACGGGTACTGCTACCTTCTCGCTCAAGGTCAACCCGCGCGCGGTAACGGCTGCCGATCAGGTCATCAGTGTACCTGAAGGCTCTTCTCCGCCGAACGTCTATCTGAACCGCGGTGCAACGGGTGGTCCGTTCATCTCGGCTAACCTGGTGTTCGTGGAGCCGTCTTTCGCTGGCCGTGCAGAGATCATCCAAGGGGAATTGGCTCAGGCTGGTCCAGTATCACCTGTTGGCTGGTACCTGAAGTTCACGCCAAGCCCGGGATATTCGGGTCAGGCTAAGGTGGGCTATCGTCTCGTCAGCGCACTTGGCTCAAGCTCAGGTACGGTCACCTACCACCTCTCCTATGCTGCCTCGCAGGTTGCTGAAGAGATCGACAGCCTCGTTCATGACTTCGTTCGCACAAGGCAAAGCCTGATCGCCAACGCGATCAAGGTACCTGGCCTCATGGAACGCCGTCAGATGGCAAAGTCTTCGGAAGCTGTCACAACCAAGGTCTCGCCATCTGAAAGAGGCCTGACCCTTGGCTTCTCGACCAGCCTTGCACAGATGGAAGCTGCAAGAGATGCCGCGGACGGCGTGACCGATGCCATCCCGTCACTCTTCAACGTCTGGATCGATGGCACCTTCCTTGCCCATAACCGTGATGGGAACGGTAACGGCAAGTGGGGCAGCTTCGCAGCTCTCTCCATCGGTGCTGACTATCTGCTGACAGAGAAGGCTCTTGTAGGTCTGTCCTTCCACTACGACTACATGAAGGATCCGACTGAGGAGGATGCCGAACTGACAGGCAACGGCTGGCTTGCTGGCCCCTATGCCTCCCTCGAGATCGGCAACGACGTGTTCTGGGACACCAGCATCCTCTATGGCGGCTCGTCGAACGACATCGACACGCTGCTGTGGGATGGATCCTTCGACACCACCCGCTGGCTCTTCGACACCTCGATCAAGGGTCAGTGGCAGCTTGATGACGTAACCGTTCTGACGCCGAAGCTACGGGCCGTCTACTTCTCAGAAAAGGTCGAGGACTATAGTGTCAGGAACGACCTCGGAGACGTCATCGAGATCGACGGCTTCAGGGAAGAGCAGTTCCGCGTAAGCCTTGGTGCCGAGATATCCAGACAGTTCAATCTGGATAACGGATCTACCCTGACGCCGAAGCTTGGTGCCACGGTTGGCTACTCTGGGCTGGATGGAGCAGGTGCCTTCGGCAACATGTCTCTGGGTGCCTCGCTCAACACGGCCGATGAATGGAATATCGATGCAGGAGCTCTCTTCGGCATCGAAGGAGACGGCCAAAGATCGGCAGGCGTTAAGGTCGGGATCAGCAAACGGTTCTAACAGACGCCCATAATCAAGACATGAAGGGGAGCCACTGGCTCCCTTCATTTTTCTACATGTGTCGTTTAGGGCAAGCCGCAACACCCTTATGAGGTGCGGGATGACACCGTCGGATGGATCAAAAGCAGCAATGAATAACATGACTAAAGCGGGCCGCGAAAATCTTCCGCATGTAGTTACCGCGATCAACTCCCACGTCATTCGCGTTCAGAAGTCCTTACGCCAAAGCGGCATCTAGCCGAAGCGCTGAAAGCAAGAAGAACGCCGTTCGGTGTCGCGAAGGTTAGACTGCGAGGTGGGAGATCCGGCGCATCCCATAGCGAGACACGCTCCTGGGTTCGTTTGCTCGGTAAACGTTCCAGCAGCAAGTGATTGTCCTTGCCCGAAGCAGAACGGATGTTGGAAGCTGACGTTGCGGCTGCTAGGTTCTATTCCTTGCCGGCCACCGCCTCGGCCAATGCTGTGGCCAACTGAGCTTGAGTGAAGGGTTTGGCGAGCCTGAGAAGGCTAGAGTCTGCTTCCTCCGGTAGTTCAGCATAGCCCGTCGCCAGTATAATTGGAATGTCGTGCTCGCGCTGCTTGATCTCCGCGGCCAGTTGCGAGCCTGTCATTGCAGGCATCGCGTGATCGGTGATGATGAGCTCGATATCAGGCGCCTGCTTCAGGACACGCAGCGCCTCTTCTGCCGATTGAGCCTGTAACGGCCGATGCCCAAGATCTTCAAGCATGAGAACCGTGTTTATCAGCACCAGCGGATCATCGTCGACAGCAAGTATCGTCAATGGAGGAAGGCTCTGCTGAGGCGCCTCATCGGGCACCTGCATCTCCTGGACGATGATCTGAGCCTGCGGCAGCCACAGCTCGGCTGTCGTTCCTTCGCCCTTGACGGATTTCATGACGAGCTTGCCGCCGGATTGCTCCATCAGACCCTGCACCATCGAAAGTCCCAAGCCGGTCCCCTTACCGACGCCCTTCGTGGTAAAGAAAGGTGCAGTTGCACTAGCGAGTGTTTCAGCATCCATGCCCTCGCCCTCATCCTTGACCGACAGGCAGATGTAACGCCCGGATTTCAGGTCAGGTACCTCCCCCTCCTTGATTTCGCGCACCTTGGCTGCGATCACCAGCGATCCACCGCTCGGCATCGCGTCCCGAGCATTGACGACCAGGTTAAGCAGCGCGCTCTCGAGCTGATTTGCATCAGTGAAGGCCTTTGGCATGACAAGCGGAAAAATGGTCTCAACAGAGATCGACGGGCCAATCGATCGCTGGAACAGGTCGGTCATGCCGCGTACAAGATCGAGTACATCAACCGCCTCAAGCTTGAGCTCCTGCTTGCGTGAGAAGGCGAGCATACGCTGAGTGAGTGATGCGCCGCGCTGGGCGCCCTTGATGGCGTTTTCGATGAGCGGGATGACGTCTTGCCCCTGGAGCGCACGCCGATGAGCGATTTCCAAGCTGCCCAGCACCGCCATCAGCAGATTGTTGAAGTCATGCGCGATCCCGCCGGTCAACTGGCCCACTGCCTCCATTTTTTGCGCTTGGAAAAGCTCCTCCCTTGCCTTTTCCAGCGCACGCTGGGCTTCCCGCTTTTCGGTGATATCCCGCGTGACCTTGGCGAAACCTATGAGGTTGCCGTCGCTGTCACGAATTGCGTCGATGATAACGCTTGCCCAGAAGCGGGTGCCGTCCTTGCGCAGCCGCCACCCTTCCTTCTCGAAACGTCCTTCTTTTGCGGCTACGTCCAGAGCCGTAGCCGGAAGCCCAACGGCCTTGTCTTCATCGGTGTAGAAGCTGGAGAAGTGCTTCCCGATGATTTCATCCGGCTGATAACCCTTGATACGCTGCGCTCCCGCGTTCCAGCTCGCCACATTGCCTGACGGATCGAGCATGTAGATTGCGTAGTCGGTAACACCTTGCACCAGTAGCCGAAACTGCTCTTCGCTTCTCTTCAGTTCTACTTCGGCCCGCTTCCGCTCCGACAGATCACGAGTGATCTTCGCAAAGCCCAACAGCTGACCCGAGGGATCCCTGATTGCATCAATGACAACATGGGCCCAGTAGCGATTGCCATCTTTGCGAACTCGCCAACCTTCACTCTCGAACCGTCCCTCGGACGCCGCGGTTGCCAAGGCTCGGGCGGGCAGCCCGGCATCGCGATCCTCAGGAAGGTAAAAGCGTGAGAAGTGCTCCCCGAGAATTTCATCCTCGCGATAGCCTTTGGATCGTTGAGCGCCAGAATTCCAGCTGCTGACATAGCCCTCGGTGTCCAGCATGTAGATTGCGTAATCGGTGATAGCTTCCACCAGCAGACGATAGCGTGATCGGGCCTGGTGCTTTCATTCCGGCTGCAGAGCGCTTTGGGCTGATCGAACAACTCGACCAGCACATTGTCATCAAAGCATTTTCTTACCTTGACGCTATGCCCCGTGGAGAAAGAGAAACCAGAGGCCTGTTCATAAATCTCTCCGGCATAACCCTTAGCGCGCCAGAAGCCGTCGTGATCGATTATCCTCGCAAGGACCTCCTGGAAGCACCGGCTGTCTCCCTCCTCAGGCCGGAGCGCTACAATCTTCTGCCCGTAGAGGACAACTCTGTCTTCGCGCATTGCATCTTGCAGCCGGGTAGCCCCATCCATGTCCTTATGCTGGCGGCTGACCTCCTCATCCGTAAGACCGCCCACCTGGACCCGGTTACGACCTTTGTCCTTTGCGAGGAAGCAGGCTGCATCTGCAAGGCCAACCGCCTGATCAAACTGCAGATCTTCCTTGCCACCGAAGGCAACGACCCCGACGCTAAGGGTCACCCTATAGGTCCTGCCCTGCCAGACGAAGTTGATGCCCTTGACTGCCTCGCGTAACCGACTGCCAAGTTGAGCAGCCTCATCCAAGCTACAGTTTTGGCGCAGTAATACAAACTCGTCGCCACCAAATCTGGCAAGGACATCGTCATCCGAACATTCATCCTTGAGCGCCTGCGCGACGTGTAACAGAAGACTATCTCCAGCTGCGTGGCTGCACCGATCATTGACAATCTTGAAGTGGTCAATGTCCATATACAACAACGCATGGGGCCCGGGACCATTAATCTCATTCGTCCTCTGCGAGAGCCCGCGCCGGTTTAGAAGTGATGTCAGTGAATCATGCTGCGCCTGGTGGCTTACCTCCCGAGCCAGTTCAGTGGCTTCTGTGACGTCGTGCCCTTGGACAAAGATGCCGGTAATTTTGCCATGGAGGTCAATCATCGGCTGATAGATCAAGTCGATAAAACGCTCCTCGAGCTCACCACCCGAAAAACGCTGAAGTTGGATGGGGACTGCCCGTCCGATGAACGGCTCGCCTGTGGCATAGACTCGATCTAGCTTGTCCAGAAATCCTTGCGTGACGACTTCCGGAAGGACTTGGGCCAATGGCCGACCGACTATCTCCCTCTGCCCGACGAGCCTCCGATAGGCATCATTGGCCAACTCGAAGACGTGCTCCGGGCCGTGCAGAACGCAGATAAAGCCTGGCGCCTGCTGAAAAAGCTGTCGGAGCCGCTCCCGCTCCACGTTGAGCGCGCGTTGAACTTCTTGCGGATGAACAGAACCATCCACCGCCACGAAGTCGGCAGCGTCGTCAAGGCTCCGGCGCCAAGCCAACTCGGTGGGGCAATTGAGGATGGCTTGCATCTTGCCCGCCTCGTCGAAGAGAGGAATGTTCGAGACGCTCCAGAAGCGAACAACGAAATCGTTCTCATTGCCGTTGCAGAGAGAATAGGGCAGTGCGACAAGCCGGTCAGGCTCACCGCTAGCAACCACTCGATCAAACGACGCTGAGAGAAGTTCTCTCTGCTGCTCGTTTGCCCCAGGGAAGATCTCAAACAGGGAGCGACCGACCAGCGGACCTTCTTCCGTCTGCGCAAGATGTGCATACGCCTTATTACAGGCTTGAAGAACGAGGTCGCGGCTAAGGACCGCTACGGGCGTCGGCACGGCCTCAAAGGCGCTTCTGATATTCACAGCTCATCCCAGTATGGAGAATCGACGAGGTGTTCCTTCACGTTTCATCGGAGATAACGCACGATTGGCAAACGACCACCTTGATTGTTGTTAGGGCTTTTTCATTGTTACTAGAGCGTAACTAGCACGATCAGGTTGAGGCTTCAGGTCGACGCGGTGACTGCATCGCGATCTAACGTTTGCTGAGGGAGCCGTCTTTAGAGGAGCTTTTCCTTGGAGAGCTCGAACGAATTTCAGGCCTGCGATGCACAAGCTGACAGTCGTTCTAAAACTGCAAGATATTGGCCTCTCCCGGTAAATCTAAATGGGCTGGGCCTTACTTTTTATTCTTTGCCGATGCCCAAAAGTAATTGGATCTTGAGTGATCGCGCCATTACCTTTGGTCGCGCCGCGAGGCAGAGGCCCGTTACCCCATGCTCTAGAAGCAGCGGGCCTCGTTCATGCCCGCATTGCGACCTGCCGCGGCAACCGTTTCAACGGGGCGAGGTCAATTCTAATAAACTCGTCCTGAAGTTACTCAGGTCAAAGATCTAGCAAGCGGGCGGTCAGACTTCATTAACCGTTTCCAGTGATAGTTGCCGTGGGTTCAGTGAGTGGTTCCCTTTCGACTAAAGGGCTCAGACGGGAAAAACGGCTGAGCCCTTTAGTCGTTTTAGCGATCGCTCATCCTTGGTCGCACAAGGTTCGCCATTTATCCACCGCCTGCCTCACCGCCAATTGAGGCACCCAAAGGAGAGCTGCCCCCTTCTTAACACACACCTCCGGGTGGCTCTCCTTTGTTTGTTGTCCGATCTGGTGCTCCGGAACCTTCGCGCACTCATATAGTTCTGAACACGCGAAGCGTCCAACCAATCCCCATCGTCCTTTCACGATGCTTCGCTTGAGAAAGGCTCGCCGCCCCCGCCGCGAGCCTTTTCTTCTGAATGATTGCACCCCCCTTCGAACTAGGAGACTCCTCGGCGAACTTGCTTTCGTCGTCGGGAACGACCTCCACGAGCATCTCCGGCGACGGAGCATTGGTGATCCTTGTGATATTCTCTGACGTCACTCGCTATAAGACGCACGTACTCTTGTTCGGCAATGCCATAAGGACCTGCCCCTCGAACCCGGCCTTTTCCTTCTTGTGCAAGATCGGTGCTAGTTCTCCTCGAACATCGGCTCGTTGGCGGCTGTTCATCCGAACCAGCAACAAGCCACACCACACCAAGGGACCCTCGGTAGAAGAAATAACGAATGATTTCCTATACCGATAATTAATGAAAAACAAAAGCTTCCTCTCCCATAGATCCTCCATCGAGGGTGAGGATCACGACATTGGCTGAGAAAAACATCAAGCGTCCGCTTTGGATGACGATCACTGCCTGCGGGTTCGCTGCAGTGCTTTTTTCAAGCATCGCCATTGGTGGGACCGCCTGGTATCGCCAATCCGTCGCAAGTAACGACGCTCTTGCCCGCGAGGCCACAGGCGATCTAGCGCTAGTAGAGACTGACATGGCTGCGCAAAGAAAAGCAGCATCGGCTCTAGCGCTGGCGATCGCAGGACAGCCCGACACCGCTGACCTGATCCAGCGAAATGCACGCGAGGATATCATCGCTCGCTACACCGGATCGTTGCCTGCCGTGATCGCAGAAGGCGGCCTGCAACTCATCACCTTTATCAGTGGCAAGGGCGAAGCCGTCGCCCGCATCCACACGCCGGACAAATTCGGTGACGATATGACGTCACGCCGCAAAACGGTCGTGGAAGCGTTGTCCAGCGGGAAGCTTGTCGCCGGCACCGAGCCCGGCCGCTCAGCGGTCAGCATGTTTGCATCGGCCCCTGTGGTGCGAGACGGCGAAGTGATCGGTTTGGTTGACGTCGGGACGGGCTTGACCAACGCCTACTTCGAGCCACTCGCCAGACGGATCGGTGGGGAGATCGCAGTCCATATCCTTGTTGATGGGAAACTAGAGAAGCAGGCATCGACATCGCAGACCGGCTTCCTTTCGGAGCAGGTGCTGAAGTCAGCTTTCGATGGGTCACTCGTTCAAGAGCAAGTCACGACCGCGAACGGCACGTATCTGGTTAGAACCGTTCCATTCAACAATTTCTCCGGCGCCAAGATTGGGATTCTCGAAATTGCATCCGACGTCACCTCAGTTGTGGAGGATGCTCGCACGGCCATCTGGATGACCGTTGGCGGAACGCTTGCCGTTTCACTCCTTTCTCTGATTGGCTTCTTCTTTTTTGCCCGTTCGCTGGGGAGCTCACTCGGCCGCTTGACAGGGACGATGTCCCGACTGGCCAGTGGGGACCTCAATGCTGCGATCGACGGTGGAGGTCGTCCCGACGAAGTTGGCGCGATGGCGCGTGCGGTGCAGGTATTCAAGGACAATGCTCTGCGCACCAGGGAACTTGAGCAGCAGGCGGAATCTCAACGCAGCCAGTCGGAAGAACAGCGTCGCCGCGCCGCGGAACAGGAGCGGATCCGTGCCGAAGCCATGGCACAGGCAACCTCTGGGCTTGCGGACGGTCTCAAGCAACTGGCAGCTGGCAACCTCACCTTCCAGCTGTCGCAGTCATTTGCCCAGGAGTTCGAGCAGCTGCGTGCCGACTTCAATCAGGCGGTCCAGCAACTGCGGGAAACAATGACATCTGTCACAGAATCCACCGGCTCGATCGACAGCGGCTCGCGCGAAATCAGCCAGAGCGCCGAAGACCTGTCGAAGCGCACCGAGCAGCAGGCTGCCTCGCTCGAGGAGACCGCAGCC
>NZ_JALPRY010000030.1:0-25222 GCF_023223505.1 Neorhizobium turbinariae | reverse complement strand
GGGAAACAATGACATCTGTCACAGAATCCACCGGCTCGATCGACAGCGGCTCGCGCGAAATCAGCCAGAGCGCCGAAGACCTGTCGAAGCGCACCGAGCAGCAGGCTGCCTCGCTCGAGGAGACCGCAGCCGCACTCGACCAGATCACCACCAATGTTGCGAATTCCTCCAAGCGTGCGGAAGAGGCCCGCGCAGTGGCAATCCAGGCCAACGAGAACGCCAAGCAGTCGGGCACTGTGGTGGCTAACGCCGTCGATGCCATGGGCAAGATCGAACAGTCGTCGAACCAGATCTCCAACATCATCGGCGTCATCGACGACATCGCTTTCCAGACCAACCTCCTGGCGTTGAACGCCGGTGTGGAAGCGGCACGCGCCGGCGAAGCCGGCAAGGGCTTTGCGGTTGTTGCTCAGGAAGTGCGCGAACTTGCACAGCGTTCGGCAACCGCTGCCAAGGAGATCAAGGGGTTGATTCGCAACTCCTCAGCAGAAGTTGCTAACGGCGTGAATCTCGTTAGCCAGACTGGTGAAGCACTGAAGACCATCGAAGGCTATATCGTTACCATCAACCAGCACATGGACGCGATCGCCACCTCGGCACGCGAACAGTCGGTGGGCCTGTCGGAAGTCAACACCGCCGTCAACCAGATGGACCAGGTGACGCAGCAGAACGCCGCCATGGTGGAAGAAGCCAATGCCGCCGGCGCAACGCTCGCCAACGAAGCAAGCCGCCTGCGCGAAATCGTCTCGCAGTTCCAGGTGGGCGCAGTTTCAGGCGCCAACCCGGTTCGACGTGCCGCTCCGGCCGTTGCCAGCCCTGCCGCCGCCCCGGTCTCTTCGCCGGCACGGGGCATGGTCAACAAGATCGCGCGCGCCTTTACCAGCAAGGGTAATGCTGCAGTCGCGGTTAGCAACGAGAGCTGGGAAGAGTTCTGAGATCGGTGGCAAGGCCCTAGATCAAAGATGGCGGAAATCGCCTTCGGGAACCTGACAAACCCGCCGATTTCGGCGGGTTCTTACTGTTCTTATGCTGAACCGAAAAGACCGAAGGTTTGGGAAAGCCGTTGCTCCCCGCGCCGGAGCCAGTCAGCACGACGGAGCCACCGGCAGACATCAGAGGCAAAGCCTTCTGGACCGTGTAGACCGTTCCTTTGACGTTGATGTCGAACAGACGGTCGAAGTGGCCGTCCTGAATGTCATCGATTGACGCGGATTCCAACACACCAGCCTTGGCGTAGACCACATCTACGCGTCCGTGTTCGCTTTTGATCTGATCAAAGAAGCGGTCCATATCTGCGGGATTGCTGACATCCCCCTGAACCCTGATCGCGCCATGGCCGATAGCGGGCAAGACGCCATGGACGATCTGTATGCATCATGAAGCGTTAGCTAACCCGATGATCCGCAGGGTCGGTGGAGCGGTTGAGCAGCGCTGGCAACGCGCCGACGCGAAGCCTGCTTTATACGGGCTGTGAACGGGCAACTACAGCATTCGGCGCTTGGAGCAGCAATGCATGAGCGGACTGGGGTCGCGCGAAGAGATAGCCCTGCACCTGCGAACAGCCCATGATCTGGAGGCAACGAAGCTGTTCCTCATTCTCCACCCCTTCTGCTGTCGTGATCATACCGAGCTCGGTGCTGAGCTGGACGATCATCTCGATCACCGAAGAGGCGTTGGCTCGCGTCGAGATATTCCGGACGAAACTACGGTCGATCTTGATCTTGTCGAAAGGAAATGTCGTCAGGTAACTCAGCGAGGAGTATCCGGTGCCGAAATCGTCAAGGGCAATGCGTACGCCAAGCTGCCGTAGCTGATGAAGCGTCAACAATGTGCTTTCGGCAGCTTCCAGAAGCACCGACTCCGTGATTTCCAGCTCCAGCCGGTGGGGAGCCAGGCCGGTCTCCGACAAGATACTGAGGACGCGGTTTGCAATGTTGCCCGAGTGGACCTGCATCGGGGAAATATTGACTGCAACGGTCAACTGGGAGGGCCAGTTTAGAGCCTCCTGGCAAGCGTGTCTCAGAACCCACTCTCCGATCTCGTCAATGAGGCCCAGCTTCTCTGCGACCGGGATGAAGTCCGGCGGAGGCACAAAGTCGAGGCCTCTACGTTTCCAGCGGAGCAGGGCTTCGAAGCCTTTGACCTGCCGTGTCTGGGTGTCGTGCAGCGATTGATAGTGGACTTCCAGGTGGTTCAAGGACATCGCCTCGCGCAGATCGGCCTCCAGCGACTTCTGCGCGAGCAATCGTTCCGCGATGTCCTGCGAGAAGCGGGTGACCCGGCCTTTACCGTCTGCCTTGGACTGATACATGGCAAGGTCGGCATGTTTGAAGACTTCGTCCGGCGTGCAGCTTGTCCCGATATGCGCGGCGATCCCGATACTGGCGGTCACGACAACATTGCGACCATCCAGATGGAAGGGCTCGGAGATTGCCGCGAGGATGCTTTCGGCAAGCTCGCTCGCGTCATCCGAGGTGCAACCCCGACGCGTGAGGATTGCGAACTCGTCCCCGCCCAGGCGACCTACGGTCCCTTCGTGTGCAACACAGGAGCGAAGTCGGGCGGCAACCTCCCTCAGCATCTGGTCGCCGATGTCGTGACCAAGGGTATCGTTCACTTCCTTGAACCCATCGAGATCGAGAAGGAGGATATCGCAACCATCTTCGATGGCTGGTTCTGCACATCGGTCCAGCAATTTCTTTCGCATGAGAACGCGGTTCGGCAGCCCCGTCAGCGCGTCATGGTGCGCCATGTGAAAGATTCTCGCTTCCGATTGCCTGCGCTCGCTTACGTCTTCATAAGTGGCAAGCCATCCTCCATCGGGGATTGGCTCATGGGAAACGGCGTATGCCCCGCCATCCGGCAGATCTACGGTAAAGCGCCCTTTCCTTCTTCCCTGGATCAAACTCGATTGCTGCTGCAAGATGATCTCGATGACTGAGGGCGTATTTTGCCCCGCCGCGGCTGCAATGACTTTCTTTAAGTCCATTCCGGCCAAGGTGGCGGGCGCGATCCCGACCAGTTTTGCGAACTGGTCGTTGAATACGATCAACTGGCCATCAACATTACAGGTGCATAATGCCTGGGACATGCTGTTTAGCGCCGCATCGAAGCGCTGGTTCTGCGAGACCAGGCTTCTATGTGCTTCCTCGAGCTTCGTTGCCGTCGTTTGCAGCTTCACATGCGCCTTGTGCACAAGCTTGTTCTGCCGCCAGATCAGCGTGATCAGCAGGATTCCGCAGAAGATGAGGCCTGACATGAGCCCCGACAGGATGAGGTGCAGCCGGGCGAGTTCCCGTTGGTCGGCTTCCGAAAGTTCGGCCCCGTAGGCAGCCGCGCGCGAGGTCAAGGCTGTCATGTCGGCATTCAGCGATCCGAGAGTTTGCAGCGCCCCTCCTACATCGAATGAGGGGCCATTCGTGATCAACAAGCCATCGATAGTTTCTAGACTTGCGCGGAGCCGTTCGACCACCTTCTCGTTGCGGACGTCGCTCCTGATGAACTGTCTCAGGCTCCGGCCTTTGCCGAGTTCCGTCTCCTCGTTGGGCTGGAACGTATCTAGTCGGCTGAACATGATATCCAGCCGTAATTGAACATCATCGAAAGTAGTCGCGCCTTGCGGCAGCGCATAGGATGCCAAGATGCGCTCAAGGTCCAGAAACTCGGCGACCGCCTGGCTGACGGTCCAGGCGGCATTGTAGCGAGAAATAGTCTGCAGGGCGGCCTGTCGCTGGGAGATGACGACCGCCGTATAACCAGCGGCAAGCATCAAGAAACAGACTACGGCGGCGAGAACTCTTTCCAACGCCTTGGGCGGCATGATTCTTCCCGGCTCTCCTACTCGACCACAAGCTTGGCGACCTGCCAAGCTGCCCGGCCAAAATAAGTCTGCGTCCGGAGCGCCGGATCGGTGTCGAAGGGGTAAATGATGAAAAGTGGGCCTTTTTCACGAATGGACATATAACTTCCGTCCCGTTTCAGCGCCAAAATCGCCTGATACCGCGAGAAATCATCTATCGGAATGGTCGTCACGTAGTTGTTCAATGCTACCGCAGTGACTGTCTGCCCATGCGCTCCTACGAGGTCCATCAACTTGTCGAGCCGCACGCCCGAGAACTCCGTCACCCCATCGAACCAGGGAGTCTTTGTTACGATCTTCGCTGTTCCCAGCGCCTCCAGCATATCGCGGTCGAATATTGCTTCATTACCGGAATTGGCAACCTTGATCGCCCCCGAGATCGACAGGATGGGTTTTCCCTGCGGCAAACGGAGTTCCGCAGCAAGCAATGGCAATTGCGAGATCAAGATGACGGCAAGGGCCGTGATGAGGCGGATCAAGAGACTATGCATAACAATATCACATATACGTTCTTGCTAATTTGCATAGCCTAATTCAGCAACATCTTAAACAGATCATGAAGGTTCAACCTCTATAGGCAGAAACAGTAACGGTAGTTCCTCTGATAGGCCCCCTCCAACCTTTTCCGGCCCTATGGCGACCATCTGACGAAACGCGTCTCAAGGAAGACTCGCTGAGGCGACAGAGATATCGCCGCCCGGAAGACATTTTCGCATGTCGGAACCATTAGGCTCGCCAATCAAAGGTCCTCGACGAGCCGGATCTATTCAAGGATGCTTGAGAAGAGCACTTCCTATCGAGGCAGCGGACCATCCGCCACTCGCTGTTTCCCTTGCTCCCGCACTCGCAGCGGAGCTTCGGCAGAAGGCCCGTGATGACCGCGCTCTTTCCTTGTGTCCGCGACATCTGCCATCGATCGACAGGCTTGATCATTTGCAGCTCGGGCAGTGGATCGCGAGCGTCTTCCACTCGGGCCAGGATGCGAAGGTATATCTGGGATCATTTAGGACTTCCGGAAACAAACCGGCCCAGTCCTGACCTTCGGCGGCTTCAGTGGCTCGGGAGGATCGGGCGCAAGCTAGCACGTCATGCGGGTCCGCCCGTTCGGGTGAACGATGTACTTGCCGGGGCGCTCACGGATCGCGGCCTTGCAGGCTAGCAACGCAAACTGGTTGATGAAGCAGTCAAGAAGACGGCGCTCGCCCGACGCGGTTCCGCAAGCCGTGAAAAAGCCAGGGTGGAGGATGCCGGTTGGGGCTCGCTTCGAGGGATAGACTCCAGCAAACCCGTGCGCTTCGAAGAGGACACCGAGTGAACTGTCATGAACACGGAAATTTCCCACTTAAGCTCGAATGCCGCGGCCTTGCTTGCGGAGACGGACGCGCAGCGCAGCAGAGCTATCAGATCACGTCGCTGGCTGATTTAGCTTGGCTGCTGCCGGTAACGGTGAAGGCGTCGAAACCGTCTGGTATCGCCGCCACTGAGTCATCCACCCACGTGGGTCGCGTTCTTTGGTAATCAGGCTTCGCAGAAGGGCGTGACGGACGCGGAGCTTACCTCTGGTGCGAACTGGACCCAGACCTACGATCCGAAGCTGGTACAAATGACCACTCTGCTCAACAAATGCGTCACGGGCAGCGGAACGACACTTCTGCATCATGTGCGCGCCAGTCGCGGCGGGTAAGGCGGTTGAGGGCCCCTGTTGTACGGTCGCGGACAAGCCTGGCCCGTTTGATCGGGAACTTCATTAGATTTCTGTAGTTAGCCTCCCGCAAAAGAGGAGATGCGACATGGCCAATGCAAGCCACAAAAACATGGGCAGTGGGGCACACGGCAAGGGTAATGGATCCGGTGCTATGACTGACCTCGACCCGGACATCCTGCCCGAGAACGTTGTCCTTTCAAACCGCGACAAAGCCCAACATTCTGATGAGCGGGGTCTGGATAGTAAGACGATCCAGACCGAACAGCTGCACGATCACGCGGCAAATCGGGATCCCGATTGAACAGCCCGTCTCGGGCTGATCTGGCGTCAGGCGCGCCATCGGCGCTTCGAAGAGCTCTCCCGCCCGCTACTCGGTTCTCTTGATCACGCTGATATCTCCTTCCGCCTCCATCACCGCCAGACGGACCTTTGACACGTCGTCCACCCCGGACAGGCGCAGCACCGAGAGGAGCTCCTCCTCCGTGATCATCTCATGGCGCATGTTTCTTTTCAGCATGCGACCGTCCTTAATCAGTTCCGTCTGCTCGTGACGCATGAGCCGCCTAAAAATAGGGATCTGGTGTTCGAGAAAGTCGAGCAGATAGCCCCAGAGCAGGACCAGAGCGATCATCAGCAGGAGATCACCGACCGCATGGGAACCTGCGGTAATCGAAGTCGCGCCGATAGTGCCGATCACAACCAGGATCAACATGTCATTTGGCGAGATGGTGCCCGCGTTGCGCTTTGGTATGACACGGATCAGCATCACCAACGTCAAGAAGACGATGCTGGTCCTGATCGCGATCTCATGCAGAGGCTGGCTAAGACTTAAAGCTTCGCTGAAGGTGCTCATGATTCTCTCAACTAAGCGCCTTGAAGGTGATCAAGCCGATTACCTCAGGTAAGGCTTCAGACCCCTTGTTTCAACAACCTGTACGAGAGCTGGATGTTCCACGCAGACGCGGCTTCTCGATCCTCCCTTGGACAGACAATTCTCCGAGGTTGCTGCGAAAGCTTAGAGACCCAATGTCGTCATACCTTCACTATGGCTGACGCAGTTGTCGCGGCGAACTGAACGATGAAGAGGCAGAGGGTAGCGTCCATACCCGTCGACCT
This sequence comes from Neorhizobium turbinariae, assembly GCF_023223505.1. Lineage (NCBI taxonomy): Bacteria > Pseudomonadati > Pseudomonadota > Alphaproteobacteria > Hyphomicrobiales > Rhizobiaceae > Neorhizobium > Neorhizobium turbinariae. Next base: position 18,542 of record NZ_JALPRY010000030.1, on the reverse strand, counting down.
GTAGGATGCACGATAGCCATACAGATGCTGGGCGACCCGACCGCCTGCGCGGCTATCCTGGAAGCGATAGGCGACCATAGGCGGACCACTCCCGCCAAATGGCCTTTCATCTCTTGCATAGGCCCACAGCTAGGCTGTTTTTGCTGATCCGGATCCCGGTGCGAGCGTTGGCAACGTCGTCTTGTCAGCGAAGACCCGCTCAGCCTTTTTTAGTTTCGGCAAGGATATAGGCCAGGTTGTCGAGCTCGAAGCCGAGCTTGCCCATCCATTGGGCCATCAACTTACGATCGAATCCGACCTTGTCGCCGGCATAGATCGCCTCCTTTCGATAAAGCGGCAGACCGTTCGCATACTTCGAGACGGCGATCTGAGCCAGAAGTGCTTCCGCCGGAATGCCGCCCCTCGATGATGTGGACGAGCGCGAGAGCCTGAATGACACCGTCCGTTTTTTGAAGGCATACTTCGGGCGGCGGGTGACGATGACCCGGCCCTTACTCCCATCTAAAATCTCTCACCGATACACTCAGAACGGAGACACTGCGGGACTTGGAGACAATCTCGTTCGCGCACATGCTTTAATAGGCAGCGAAGTGATCGAGCTTGAGGGAGGCGATGGCTGCCTTAAGTTCGCTGTTGCTTTCAGCGATCCGCATGACGTCGATTGTGTACTCGGCTGCGGGATGTTGAAGTGGCAGCGGGGGCTTCGACGCTCAAAGAACCGGAACCTTTGAGCTTCGTCAACATTGACGAGCAGAAGAAGGAGGTTCATCGTGCCAGGCGTCACTGGGTCAGCGGTAGAACAAGACATTGTTCGTCTTGTACCCCAGCTCAAGGCCTTCGCACGTCGATTCTACTATGACCCATCTGACATTGATGACCTTGTACAGGAGACGCTCGTCAAGGCATTGACATCGATCCATTTGTTCCAAACAGGGACGAACCTCAGGTCCTGGCTCTTTACCATCATGCGGAACACCCATCACACCCAATTCAGCACAGGAAAGCGCTGGGTGATTGGCTTGGAAAACGTTAAAGAATTGATGCCAACTGTCCCTCCCAGCCAGGAGTGGGCTCTTCGCGCCAAGGATTTTGAGAAGGCAATGGCTGGACTTCCTCAGCATCAGCGGCAGGTCATAAAGCATGTATTTGTAGATGGAATGTCCTATGAGGCTGTCGCGACAATGCACAAATGCCCCGTCGGAACGATCAAGAGCCGCGTCAATCGAGCGCGGGACGGACTGGCAACAAAGCTTGGAGATAAGGTCTCGACGGCCGCGCAGCTCTAGGTCTTCACCCGCAGCATCGCGTAACGCGTATCAGCCGGTTCACATGACGCCCGCCCCATGCCGGTTCGCATCGTTGTGGCTAAATCGGTTGACCCGCCACCCGCAAGCAGTCTCGTCCGCTGGGCTTTGCATCATATAGGGCTGTGTCGACAACCTTCAGTAGTTCTTGACGATCCCTTGCAGACTCTGGCGCAAGCGCTGTACCAACGCATATTCTGGCGCTGACAAGAACCCCATCCGCTTCAAAAGGTGCTCGAAAGGATTGAAGAAGGCGCTCTCCAACGTCAATTAGCGCCTGCATACTGGAAACTCCAGGAACAAAGATAGCGAACTCGTCGCCTCCCATGCGAAGCGCGATGTCTTCCGCGCGCAAGGCCGCTCTTATTCGATTTGACGCTTCACGAAGAACGGTGTCGCCTGCATGATGACCCAGCCGGTCGTTGATTGCTTTGAAGCCGTCCATATCGATTGCAAGCACACCGAACCGTCTACCTGCTGACAGCGACGTACCAAGTGCACGATCCACCAGGGCAGTAAGCGCGTTCCTGTTATACAGACCTGTCAGGGGGTCAGTCATGGCCGCTTTGCGCAACTCATCTTCCGCCAGGCTCATGATGAGCTGGTTCCTGTGTAGCCGCAACAATCCGCTGGCGACGGACGCGTAACGAAGAAGATTTCCCCTCTACCGCCTGTCAGAGATGTACGGCCGGTTGGGATGCGATGCCGTCGGGGCATCCACTCCGTCAGTTCTTAGTGCAAATGAACATTCGGGCGGACCAACGGGTGCAGAAGGCTCGCTACACTTGACTAAAGTCAATTACGTCGCGAGCTCCTGCATTATGCTCAGCATCACGAACCATGGTGGTGACTAGAGCGATCTCGGACCCTCACAGCACCAGGGCTCCCCGCACGTTAAGAGCACAGTCTCCCCAGAAAGCACCGCAGTGAGACGGTGCAATGAAGGACATCGCAATGGATCGAATTGAAGGAAGACCCAGAGACATCCTGTCTGCAGCCAGCGGCTTCCTGCTGGTAACCGCGGGCACTTTGGTGCCATCAGGCGCATCAGCTCATGTGAAGTGGTTTGAAGCGTATGAGGTTGCCGCTAAGCCGGTCCCGATCCTGTCCACCCTCGCCCTACCGTACTTTTGGCTGGGCTTGCTACTCGTGCTCGGCTTCTTCCTGGCCACAACGCTCCTGGAGCGCAGGCAGCCGGGTTTGCTCGCGCTCAGAGGCTTGGATGCGGCGACCTCGCGCCTGCGTGAACACGCGGACCACTTTCTGTTGAGTGTACTGGCGGCGTTCTTCGTTTCGCTGTTCGCCGTAGGCGGCACCTATCTTACTCCGGACCTTAAGACGCAGTCGGAACTGGTTCCTTGGGCTCAGATCGTGATAGCGGCCCTGATTCCCATGCGCCGCACCCGACCGATCGCGGCGGTTGCGATCGTCGTCCTGTGGCTTTTCACGCTGCGCGACTACGACCTGTTCCACCTGTTCGACTATCTGGCGCTCGGACTTGGCCTCGCCGGCTACCTTCTCCTTTCGGGCTTGCCAGACGGCAAGTGGCATGACCGTCGCTTCGGCGTGCTGAGGTGGGGAATCGCCCTCGCCTTGACCTGGTCTAGCATGGAAAAGTTCATGTACCCCCAGTGGTTCATGCCGCTCCTCGAGGAGAAGCCGTTCCTGGCCTTCGGCATCCCGTTCGGCCCCTATACGACGATGTCGGGCGTTGCCGAGTTCACTTTAGGTTTCGGCTTACTCTGGACACCGCTGGTCCGCCGGCTGTCGGCATTCGCTCTCTTCGCGCTGATGTTCGCGGCAGTGTATCCGTTCGGCCGGGTCGACATGATTGGCCACGCGACAATCTTGGCGTCGCTGCTGATCGTGGTCGCCGATCCTCAGCGCGCTGATGCGCTCGAGGTTGCGCCTAAAGGCCGTGCTGCGACCCTGTTCGTACCTGCTGGACTGGCTGCCGCGTTGGCTATCACGATGATGTCATACGCGGGCCTGCACAACGTCATCTACGAGCGCGCCACCGGTCAGATTGCAGCGTTGCTAAGAGCCGGAACCATGGCTTCGGCGACGAACACCGGAGTTGCCCCAGGCGCGTTCTGGCGTGGAAACGAACACTATCATGGCGAAACTGGCGCAAGCAGCGCACCGGACGCAGGAGCGGTGGCTGAGATGATGGAGCAAATGAATGCCATGCATGAAGCCACGAGTCGCGTAAGCGTCTCGGGCGACGTGAACCGTGACTTCGTGGCGCTGATGGTGCCGCACCACCAGGCGGCGATTGACATGGCCCGTACGTATCTCGAAAGCGGAAGTGACCCGAAGCTGCGTCAGCTCGCCGAACATATCATCGCGGATCAGGAAGCTGAAATTGCCCAAATGAAGGCCATCTTCCCCGCGGGAGCCGTCGCTATGCCTTCGCATCATTGATGCCTTGAAGCAGCGCGACCGATACGACGCGACGCGCTGTCCTTCTAGCATCTTGAATTAGGTCCTGCAGGCCGACCCTCAGATAGGCGACCGCAAGGGCGGTGTCTTCTGCTTCACCTATCGCTTGAAAGATCGGTGAAGCCACCTGCTATGACCTGGAATGGCTATCGTCAGGGAGCATGCCCACTCGGTGTCGGTAAGACAACTCTCCTCCCTTCCATCCCGTGTAGAGTATGAGAACGAAAATAACTGTAGACGCCGCCAACCCCCATGGAAGAACCGCAGAAGGTGCGTCCGACCAGCGGAGCAGGAGACTGGCAAAAGCCACGACAACAGCAATGACATTTCCAACCATGTGGCGCCAGGCGTCGCCCAGTGCCCGAATCTTGCGATTGCCGGCGAAGTCGATCCCGCCAGCTACCGCTGCGATAGCTGCTGTCAGTACGGCCACGAAAAGAGCCCAGAATCCGGCAGTTGCCCAAAGAAGGTCGGCACTCCACCAGAATGCGAGATCGCAAAGGAGCGTGGCAACAAAGAACCCGATCGGTAGTGGAACCAGGAGCGGATGTAGGGGGTGCCCCTTGACTCGAGCCGTTGTTGCAAGACCTGCCAGATCGCGGTTGCTCATGACGTATCCTCAATCGTTCGAGCTTCAACCACTATCCAAGGCTGTAGTTCCATAAAGGCGGCAGACGCCGCCGGTAATGCGCTTCTAACTGCTTGGCTTCCCTGCTCGAAAACACAGAAAAGCGCGGCTGTCTGTGGCCCCGGGTAGCACGGGTACGTGATACCAGTGTACTCTCCGACGCCTGGTCGCAGCGAGTACCGAGCAATTTGACTGCATCAGCTAAGACAGTTGGGGCGGCCTTGTCGGGAATCCATCAACATGTTGGATCAACGGGAGGTCATGAACATAAACAATGTGACTGGAGGTCTCCGCTCAAATGTGGTCAGCCGACCTCTCTGCGGCTGGCGTGCTGATCGAACCAGCCGCCGGAACACACAGTCGGCCAGCTTTAGGAAGCTCCGGCTCCCGACGATAATCGCCGGCTTTTCACGACGGCACGCTCGGCCTTTCCCCTTATTGACGAACGACCTCTTCTTCTCTCCCACTAGGGAATGTGTCCCAGGGCGCCGCGCAGCGACTATCCCAAAGCCAAAGTTGCCGTGGCTCGAAAGCTCGCCGTGATCCTTCACGCGATGTGGATATCCCGGGAACCTTTCCGCTGGTCATTACAAAAGCCGAGCGAGCTAGCATGAGTTACATCGATATCCTAGTTAGCTGAGACCGGCGAGATCGTCCGGTCAGGACGATGGCGCAGTCAAGACCGATCCCAGGAATGCGAGTGCTGGTTCGTCCAGATAGCCGCGAACACCACATCGGTCGCCTGAGCCTATTCCACGCCATGATGAGGCGGTCAAATTGCCGACCTCGAAGAAAACCATGAGCCTGACCGGCGATGTCCACTGCGACCAGCTTGACAACCGCGATTAGAGAACGCCTTCGGACACGATCCCACCAAACTACACTAGGTACCTCTTACTCATTGGTAACTACCTTTCCGCGCAATTCTCGATCAGGATTGCAACTGCTCTAACATTCGTATTGAAGAGGCCAAACGTGTGCTCGACATGAGGCTGACATGAACCAAGGAAGCACTCTCGAGCAGCTGGTTCATCACTGGCAGTCTCGCCCACCACGAACACTGGCTTGAGCGTTTGTAAATTGCCAGTGCAGCATCTCCTTCCTTTAACAAAGGGTGCAGGTCAAAAGGGCCTCACGCGCCTGATGAAATCAGTCTGGACTTAAACGAATGACCACGCGAAGTACCGCCCGTAATCATCTGCTTCGTCTTATCGAAGATCGCAGCGGCAACTTCGGCGTGCTCACCGCAATTCTCGCAGTTCCCCTTCTCTTATCGGCGGGCATGGCGGTAGACTATACGACCGCGACTGCGAAGCGTCTTAACCTGCAAGCGCTAGCAGATAGTGCTGCTCTGGCAGGAGGTAGCACCTTCGACGGCACGAACGAGAGCGAAGCCAAAGAGGTGGCGGCCGCTTATCTTAAGGCGCACTCTGAGGGCTTGCCAGATGATAATGCCTTCGATGTGAAGATGCACGGGCAGACGCTTGAAGTTAGCCTGAACGGTTCATACGACAACGTGTTCATGGACATCGTTGGCAGGACGTCACTCCGCTCTCTGTCAAGGCTGCAGCGGTTAGCCCCATGAAGCCGAAGAAGATCACATTCACGCCGACCAACGCCCAGGGCTGGTACTATAAGAAGGTCTCGATCATCGTCCTTCGACCGAACGGCAAGAGCGGGACGTTCCGCGAAGAGGTTGTCGGAACAGTGACTTACCAGCCGCAGACTCAAGCCAATGGTGGTCAGGGTTCAATGGAAGTTTATCCGTCCACGACGCTGGAGTTGGGCGACTATGCAAAGCTCGTGCTGCAGATGGACATCAAGAAGGACGGGTGCGGGCTGAAGCAACGCGCTAAGGTCGTGAACTCCATCGTGACGTGCTACCAGAGCAGCGACAGAGCGGACAAAGACTACCATCTCTCCCTCCGCACCGACAATCCCGAGACAAGCCACTACCTGTTCGTGGATGGGAAGCAGCTGCCCAAGGGCGTCACAAGCCCACTGGACGTTATACTTGAATGCGAAAAGACAGCGGATCACGCTTGGGAGGATGGGGGTGGTTTTTCAAGGCAAGATTTTTTCTATACAGCTAAATCGATCTGTGCTCCAAATGGACAATTTGTGCGGCTAGCTGAGTAGTCGATGCTGGCGGTGCTAAAGCGTTGAATACGCGGAAAAAGAGGGAGAAAAGCGTCGCCGCCGATAGTGGGTGGCATTCTGTGTGGCGACGGGAATTTCGGGATGGAGCAGTTGATGTCGGTTGGTGTTGCGGTTGACAATGATGAACTAGAGCGGCTTATCGCTGTTCGAGCATTGGGGGCGATCGGCAACGCGGTAACTCCAGAACTCGATAAGTTTGGTGTGGTTGGCTCGTGATATGTTCGACGTACCCTACGCGGCTGCCAACATCATCGATGAGGACTGGCAATGCGCGGCGAGTCAAAGCGGTCTGTTGCTAACGCGATGTTCCAGAACTGACTCCGTCTGCACCCATGTTGTTCACGCACGAGAGCTTCTGGTTGTTCCTAATTTGATGGCAGATCAAAGGTTCGCCGCCAATCCGGCCGTTGTGGGTCATCCTCACTTCCGCTTCTACGCGGGTGCCCCAATGCAGCTTGATCGAGGGGCGGTCGTCGGGGCGTTCTGCATCCTTGACACAAAGCCTCGCAACTTCAGCCCGGGACAGGTGGAAATGCGATCGCCGAATTTGGCTATGGGGGGAGTAGTCCCGGCCCGGGTTGCCGCGCTCGATCGGCAAGATCGGAATCTCGCCAGCCGCCGTTGTATCGCATTCCCCGCAGATCATGCGCTTCTCGACATGCCGGACAATCTTGACCGACGCCGGCACGTGCTCCAGCACCCGGATCACTCTGTCGGCCGTCTACAGGAACGAAGTGCCACCAAGGGTGTCTGATTGGAATAGAGTGAGCGTCCGGTGAACTGTTTTTGCTGATCGGGCAAATCAGGCGATGTTCTGGCATTGGAACCGGCACTAGTGCTGACATCAATACCAGAGCAAAGAGGTTTCATGGCTCGCATAGAGATCATGTCCGGTACCGAGCGGAGACGGCGTTGGTCGGAAGAGGCGAAGCTGAGGATACTCGCGGAAGCTGATGAGCCCGGTGCTCGCATTGGCGATGTGGCGCGCGGCACGACATTCATCCGGACCAGATCCGCTTGTGGCGGCAATCATTCAGCTATGCCTGTCGGCCAACGGTCTTCCTCCCGGTGGAAATCACCGAGGAGGTTGGCGTAAGCCAGCCGTCTACCGCGGCAACGAGGCCGGCGATCGTCGAGATCTTGCTTCGAAACGGTCGGGGCTTGCCAGGCCGAGTGTGGTAACTTCCTTCATGGACGGCTCTCCCGTTTGTGACCTTTGACAGCTACTTACAGCATGGCACAACGATGCCGGGTGCTGAGGCCGTTCACCTCATCACTCCAACCGGGCATCTACGGGGCACTACACAATGGGACACGATTTGGACCGTCCTATGCTGCCAAAAGGCCATCAAATTGTTCAACATGGTGGTTTGACGGAGGCTATGGAGACTAGACACCTTCGCGTAGGAAGGAGCGATTGCCTGCCGACCAGTGGTACAAGCGCGCGGTCGTCCTTCTTCAGGCGGAGATCGAAGCATCGAGTTTTGCCATGGCAACTAAGGTGTCGCTCAACGCAAGTTCAAGCTCGCGCAGAAGTGCGCGGTCAGCTGTAGCGCCCGAAGCCAGCACGGTTTCAATCCGCTCGCAGATTGACATCGCTCTTGCAGCCCCTGCACTGGAGCAGTTCGACTTTAAAGCATGAACGAGCCGCTTCCCCTCCGGACCATCCGACATGATCTCATCAACCGCCGCTCGAAATGCATCGAGCGCGCTTGCGCGAAACATTGCAAAGACCTTGCTACGGATGTCCGCTCCTGTACTCGTCCGTATGTTCTCGAACATCGTCATGGTTTCGCTTGAGAGTAGCGAGTCCACCCCATGGTTTGTGACTATGTCTTCCCCATTTCCGGGACGAACGATCTGCAGGTCGTGGAAAACCCTGGTCAACTGAGCGATATTGAAAGGCTTTGCGAGGTAGCTGTTCATCCCCGCATCTTTCCAATTTCCACTCTCCGTGCCCATGACGTGTCCTGTCAGCGCGATGATGAGAGAGGGCTGGCGAGCCGCAACCTGCTCCAGCGCGCGGATCTCTCTGGTAGCTTCGAAGCCATCCATACCAGGCATGGAGCAGTCCATGAATATGACATCATACGATCTGGCGCGAGCCTGGCTGATCGCGTCCTGACCGGACTCGGCGAGGTCGGCTTGGATCCCAAACGTCCTCAAAGCTTCTGCGAGAACCTCACGATTCACGGCTACGTCGTCGACGGCAAGCACCTTGAGGTGACGCAGGTCTGGAAGAACGTTCGTGCGCTTTTCCCGGCAATCAAAGTCAAGCGTCGAAAAATCACCGTCCTCCACGGCTGCACAGACTAGGTCGAACGCCGACCGCGGAATTGGAAGTGGAACTTCTGCGGTGACGTCAAGATGGTTCGGAATAGAGACTGACGTAGCGGCGAAGGGGCGAAGGAGGACGATAGGCATGCCGAGCGCAATATCGGAGAGATCGTGAGAAGTGCCGGCGCGGATGAATACAGCCTTGCAGACGCCACTCGTCCTTTCGAACACAGAGATACCCCTTGCCTCCAAGGCTTGGGCAACAGACCAACGGGTTATGACGTCGTCATCGAACAGAGCAACCGAAAAGTCAAAGCGCTTCGATATCTCACTCGCTGCTTCAGTCATCTTGAACGGAATCGATATGATGAACCGAGACCCTTTCTCAACCTGGCTTTCGACCCGAACCGTCCCTTTCATCAGTTCGGTCAGTTGTTTCGAGATCGATAGGCCGAGTCCAGTCCCGCCGAACTTGCGAGTAATGCTGGAGTCGGCTTGGGAGAAGCGCGTGAAGATCCTATCGATCTGGTGGGAGGCTATGCCTATCCCCGTGTCCTCTACCGTAATGGCAATCTGGTCGTCGACCACCTCGAGCCTGATCGTAACACCGCCCGTCTCGGTAAACTTCAAGCCATTGTTGACCAAGTTACTAACGATCTGCGTCAGGCGTACGGGATCACCGACGACTTTGGAAGGCACCTGAGGTGAGATGAATACGGCGAGCGAAAGTCCCTTCTCCCTCGCCCGCTCTGAGAACAGACAAGCTACATCCTCAACAAGAGCATCGAGAGAAAACTCAACCTCCTCGAGTTCGATTTTACCCGATTCGATCTTCGAAAAATCCAGGATGTCGTTGATTATGTGAATGAGGTTCTTGCCGGATCTTGTGATGATCTCCGCATATCGTTGATGCCTTGGCGACAGCGGCGCCGCCGACAGCATCTCGGCCATCACCATCATGCCGTTCATCGGCGTTCGGATTTCGTGACTCATCGTTGCAAGGAAGGTCGACTTGGCAGCATTTGCTGCATCCGCTTCATCCTTTGCCGCTCGAAGCTCTTTGGTGCGCGCGTCCACCGTCTCCTCCAAAGTCTCCATATGTCGTTGCAGAAGACGATCGCGCTCATCGATATGCGCAAACATCTGGTTGAACGCGTCGACCAGCACGCCCACCTCGTCGTTGCGTTGCTTGTTCAGACGGCGCCTGAGGTCGGACCGTTGGCCGATGTCGATGAATTGTTCTGATAGATCCCGTAGAGGACGGATGACCCGCACCACCTTGATCCTGGCGAGGTACGAAGTTAGGCCTACAAGCATGCCCCCGAACAGAAATGCATAAAGGGCGGCGTATAGGTAACGTTCGATAAGGTCCTTTGGCTGTGCGCGCATCAACACCGATCCCACAGATCGGCCGGCACGCCTCACGTCGGCTGTCACCTCGATCGTCGTCGGGATGTGCCACCAAGCGTCCTCTCGCCCGACTAGCCTAGCCCCGCCTCCGATCTCGGCAATCACGTCTCCAGTTGAATCAAGCGTCGCGATATATCCCACCTCAGGAAGATTGCGGACACCGCGGATGACTTCGAGTACCGTGCGAGCGTTCTGTTCAGCAACGCCGTCACTGGCGGCAGCAGCAAAGGCAAAGGCCGCGCTCTGGTAGCGAGACGTCTCAGCTAGCATCGACTGACGAAAGTCAACGACAAGGAAACCACCTACGGTAACGCTAATACCTGTGGCGACCGCTGCGATGACAATCCGTGAGATACGGGTCGAGATCGGGCTATCAGGCTTCATTTGTTTCCTCTTTTTAGAGAGGATCGCAGAAATTCCTTAACCAGACGGAACGGAAGAACGATCGATCGCATGAACGGTACGATTTCTTGCGCACGCCTAGTAATAGGTTCTTATTCATTCTCATATGTCCTCCATATCAGGAGGCTTTAATGAAGCATTCAATCAACTGCCTGATCGTAGATGACGACCCGATGTATGCCATCGTGGCATCTAGCATCTTGTCGACGCTTACATCGGGCTTATTGCGAACGGCACCCTGCGGACGGGCCGGACTGGCTGCATTGACACGGGAGTCGCGCGACACCGACCTCGTCTTCTTGGACCTCAACATGCCGGACCTTGATGGCCTTGCGTTCATGCGCGCAGCGCACGAGGTTGGTTATGCTGGGAATATCGTTATTTCTAGCGGCGAAAGCCCCGCGGTTCTCCGGTCTGCGGAGGCCATGGGCAGAATGCTTGGGATCTCGATCCTCGGTGTCCTTACCAAGCCACTGACGATGGAGGGGGTCGCCGAGATGCTCGCAAAGTCAGAGATGACAAGGGGGCCGTCGGCCAAGCTCGGGGGACTGGCTGGTAAGGACTGCGAACTGACTCCGTACTACCAGCCTCAATATGATCTCGCGACGCTTAGAATTGCAGGTTTCGAATCCCTGATCCGACTGACCTCAAAAGGTGGCCGAATCCATGGACCGGCAGATCTCTTTTCATCGGTCAACGGACTTGAGGATCTAACCGCTGTTTCGCTGGAGATCGCGATTAAAGTCGTGCGTGACTTCCGAACTTGGCCAGTTGGCCGAACTCGAGCTGATGTATCAATAAATTTCGACGCCTCCGTCCTTGAGCGGCCACACGTAATCGCCGATCTCCAGCAGGCTGTGACTGACCTTAGCGCAGACCCAAACACGATTTGCATAGAGGTTACGGAAAAATCGCTCCCTAAAGATCCCTCGCGTTTGGTCGAGGCTCTGACGAGGTTGAGGATGTTTGGGTTCAAGCTATCGCTGGATGACTATGGAATGGGAGCTTCTAGCTTTCAGCTCCTTCGGCTTTGTCCATTCTCAGAGATCAAGGTTGACAGGTCAATCATCGAAGCATGCCCGCATGATCGCGTCACACGAAAGTTTTTGCACGCGGTTGCGGGGCTTGCGCGGGACCTTGAACTTGTCTCTGTTGCCGAAGGCGTTGAAAACCAGGAAGAACTGTCAGAGGTTCGTGCGGCGGGCATGGATCGCGTACAGGGTTTTTTGTTCTCTCGACCGGTGCCATCCCAAGCAGTTGCTGAACTGATGAGCGATCCGGAGGCATATCCGGCATGATTGGATCTTCGGCGCTGCGGACGTTCCACCGTATATTGACTTGCACACGTGGCCACATGGCAATGCTCACGGGAATCATGGCTCCGCTGTTAATCGGTGTCGCGGGCGGCGCTGTCGACGTGAGCGCATTTCTGACGCACAGGACAGACCTGCAGAACATCGCCGATGCCGCAGCTCTTGGTGCGGCGAAGGAGGCCTCCTTGAATGGCTGGGCAAACTCTGCCGCAGTCGCGGTCGTGAACGGTTACCTCGAAGCGCACAAGCACTCCGGGGCTGAGGGCACCGTTGAAGCGAAAGTCGAAGTGGACTCCATCAAAAAGCAGGTCACCGTAACACTTGAGCAGGACCACCATCCGTATTTCGTGGTTGGGTATCTTGTTGGAAGTCCGCAGATTCGAGTGTCATCGGCCGCTCAGACCAATAACAACACCAACATTTGCGTTATTGGGTTAGACGAGGCAGATGCAGCGACGGTGTCGCTCGAAACAAATGCGGCGATTTCGGCCCCGAAATGTACGGTCTACTCGAATTCTTTGAGCACGAGCGGCCTCACCTCAACTGGAAACGCCAACCTCGTCAGCCAGCTCGCCTGTTCGGCAGGCGGTTTTGCTGGCGCACCGCGGAACTTCAACTATCACAATCCCTTGACGGACTGTCCTAAAGTCGCGGATCCTCTCGCCTCTCGTCCGCCTCCAGCTGTTGGTCCCTGCCGTGAGATGGAGGCCGACTATCAACAGTACATTGGAAACCTAAAGCCGGGGGTCTACTGCGGGGGTTTGACCATCCGCGCCTCTTCTCAGGTTTCGCTCAAGCCAGGCATATACGTCATCAAGGACGGACCGCTGATCATAGAATCCAGCTCTGTAGTTGAGGGTAAAGGTGTCGGCTTCTATTTTACGGGAAAACACGCCGGCATGTTGTTCGGAAGCAGCGCGCAGGTCGACATCGAGGCTCCCATTACTGGCGCTTTGGCCGGCCTCGTCACCTTTCAGGACCGCGCATCCGCTGAAACGGACTTCGTAATCACGAGCAACAAAGCGCGAAAGCTACTCGGCACAATCTACCTTGCCAACGGAAACTTGATTATCGACGCCAATAACAAGGTTGCCGACGCGTCAGCATACACAGCCATCGTCGTCAGGCGTCTTCGCCTCTCCAAGGGGCCCAACCTCGTGCTGAACACTGACTATAACAAGACTCTTGTGCCGGTTCCTGAAGGCGTCGGTGAGCAAGCGACCACGGTGCACCTACTATACTGAAAACATCGCCCGAATTGGACACAAGCAGTACGCCACGTCGATGTGTTTGTGTACAAACAGAGCTGACGCTAACAGGGACGCCGCGTGAGACGTTAGCAACCGACCTGAAGCAGTCGCTGTCTGCGCTAGCGTGAGTCAAGTATGACTTCGTTAATTTCAGAAGGGTTGGCTGCGGTGTCACCTAGACGACACAGATCTTCCTGTCGCTGGGCCGCTTCGATGCGCTCGATGATGAGCTAACCTCCGTTGATTGCGCCGGTGCGCTGTCCAGCGGTCCCGCGACATGACACTTCAGTCAATCGCCACGAGTCTTCTGTGGCATGAGTTTTCTCCTGCGCCAGCGCATTCTGAGCTTGAGGCGCGTTGCCATGGCATTTTCGATCTCCAGAAGAACCTCTTGATGATATGGGCGGCGCAGCATCTAACACAAGGCAGGCAGCGGGTGGATCGATGATCAAGTGCTCACGCCGCTGTCATACGCAGCTGTCACCCACCTAGTGCTTGGATGCAGGTTCTTCTTTGGGAGTCGTCTCAGGAGCTGCCGGTTTAACTTGGTAAGGGGAAGGCTAGATCTCGAGGTTTCGAAGAAGACATTGTGACGCTGCCACTGGCGGTACCTTGGCATCTTCCTGAGGGCTCACACGAGGCGTCCTTGATGACAAGCACAACGGCGATACGTCTTCTACCGAGACGCACGATTAGGATCTAGTCCGGTTCCGAATGCTTTGGCAGGATCAGGGGGACAGCTGCGAGAATTATCAAAACGATCACCGTAGACAAGACGGCGGTCGCTTCCAATCCGAGACCGGCAATAATACCGATCCCCGCGGTGGCCCAGATGTTGGCCGCCGTGGTCAGTCCTTCTACCTGGCGCTGTGCTGTGCGAACCATGATAGCGCCGGCACCAAGAAAGCCAATTCCTTGAACGATTCCCTGCAGTACGCGTGACAGATCGCCGATCTCCATGCCGCCCTGCAGCGGACCTATCACGAATAGTGCCGCACCGACGGCCACGAGCATATGGGTCCGCACCCCGGCGCTTCTCCGCTTACGCTCACGTTCATATCCAAGGATCCCCCCAAGCACCGCCGCGATCACCAGGCGCACCGTAATTAGTGTTATGGTAGACGAGTCTGGAATGTCCGAAAATTCTCTCACGAGAGTCGACCATATTTCCTCCCCCACGGCAGCACCTCTTTATTCGCGGATACGGAAAGCCGAGGACTTCCATACAATATATAAGCGCTGGCAATTAGCGTCACAAGCGGGCGTCTGCAAGAGCAAGCGGCGCGACCAGGTTAGGAAAAGGAGCATCGCAATGAACCGGAGATCGCCAGCGACTGGAACGTTGCGACGCGTCACATCGACCTACACGACCATGCAGATCACGGACGAGGATCGCCCGTCGCGGATGACACTGAAGACGTCGAGACCTATTTCATGGCCCGCCTGCGCATCGGCAAGGCGCACCGACATGTCGATGAGGCCGAACCGGCCCTACAGCTTCGAACATATCTCCGACGATGCAGGTGGCGAAGTACTCGTCTACTCAATCGGGAGGTCGATATCGAAACCTTTTGTGATGGAGAGTTCTCGGAGCTGCTGAAGTGGGACCGTCATACTGGTCTTGGGAGACGCACTGGGATCGTCGACGAGTTGCGGGGAGACAGCTACATGATCATCGCGCGTCAGATGCCGGTGACAGGGATCGGGCGACGAGGCTGAAAAGGGGTTCACGTTGCAAGTGGGCTACCCTGTTCGGAGATGAGCTCATCGTCGGCTCCCACGGGAAAGTCTGCCAGGAGGAGTGGATCAAGCGCGTCGCCCTGAGGGCTACACCGCATCTAGCTAGGACTGGGGCCATGTCTATCGGCGGGTTCGGGGTGTCATTAATGTTGGAGGGGCGAGACGTCGTCCACGAGGCGGCCGGGTGGGCATTCGTACCTGGAACGGCGGTATCTCTTCCCGCGCAAGGCTCATGCGAGCCATTCCAAGAGCCGATCAACGAACGAGAGTATGGCAGCAGCACGTTTTTTTGTTCCCGTCTCGAATTTATGGTCTCTGCTCACCCCCTTGAACATGAAGCCGACCTTTCCTAAATGCAGCGTAACCCGCTGGTCCGGGCCCCTCTGGCGTAGCTGTCGGCGCTTGCGCGATGTCGGACCGTTTCCGACATGCTGCCGAGTACGAAAGAGTGTCCTTCGATGTTGTCCGAGATCGCCGCTTGGTTGTTCGCCCTGTTTGTAGTCGATCCAATCTATGAAGAAGTGCGCGAACGCTTGGAGGCAGCGAACCTATCAACGCAGGTCTTCCAGCAGTCCCAGCAATGCCTCTCCACCCATGGACCGAGGCTTCTCACGCAGGCGGGGGAGGATCCCGTTTGGGCCATCGGGACCGCCGTCGGTATCGCGACCGGCTCGATATCGCCCCAACAACTTCTGAACATCAACGACCCTCATTGCTCTGTCCTATCTGGGCTACTTGCGAACCAGCGACGCGAGAGCGCGGACAGCTAACCCATGACGGCCGGCGTCAACTCCGCCGGATGCTCCGGCGTGTACGTGGGGCTGACGCTGCTAACTATAGCCGTTCTTGATTTAGCGCACCCTTCCGTAGATCATCAGTTCGGTCGCAGTCTTTTGCGACGCCCTCAGGAGAAGACTTAAATGCAAGGTCTTATAACGCTCGCTCAGGATCCGGCCGCGTGGGTGGCTCTTCTGACGCTTGTCGTAATGGAGGTGGTTCTTGGCATCGACAACCTCATCTTTATTTCCATCCTTACCAACAAGCTTCCCCCGGAAAACCGAGAGCGGGCGCGCAAGATTGGTATCGGGCTTGCCCTGGTCATGCGCCTCGCGCTGCTTGGAACCGTGGCGTGGATCGTCCGGTTGACGACGCCGATCTTCGAGATCTTCGGACATGCCTTCTCCTGGAAGGACCTCATCCTGATCGCCGGCGGTCTGTTCCTTGTCTGGAAAGCGACAAAGGAGATCCACCATTCGGTCGATCCTGTCGATCACAAGGAGGACATGGTCGGAGGCGCCGCCTCGATCACCTTCAGCGCGGCTATCGGGCAGATCCTTCTCCTGGACCTTGTCTTCTCGATCGACAGCATCATCACCGCTGTCGGCATGACACCCCACCTGCCGATCATGATTGTTGCCGTCATGTCGGCAGTTACAGTCATGCTGATTGCCGCAACGCCGCTTGCCAACTTCATCGCCAAGAACCCGACGATTGTGATGCTGGCGCTCGGTTTCCTGCTTATGATTGGCACCACGCTGATTGCCGAAGGCATGGGCTTCCATGTACCAAAGGGCTACATCTACGCGGCCATGGCTTTCTCCGCTCTGGTGGAGGTCCTGAATATGTTTGCCCGCAAGCGAAAGAAGTCCGATAACACCACAGCTTGACAGCACAGAAGACGTTTGCGGAATCGCTTCATCTTCATCCGGCGGAATTGCGATACTTAAAGATCTGCCTTTCTCACTACTGATAACTGCAACACCAGCGGCTCAACGAGAGACCTTGACCCTTCCCAAAGCTGACCGATCGGCTGGCACCTCTGTCTGCGCCACCGGCCGGATGCGGAAATGATTTCCGCATCCGTGCACCCTATGATCTCCAGTAAGGAGCCTTTCCCCGAGTACCTCACGTCTACATCGCGCGGATGGTACGGCACCACCGACGGCAGGCATGGTCAAGCTGGCACTTGGGCCGGAATGGGTAGAGGGCGTCGTTGCATGCTAGGGCGATATCATTGAACACCGCCTCCCTCTCACGGATACTGAGGCCTTGGCACTCCAAGTAGTCCGCGAAGGAGGCGTGGGTTTCTCCAGTGAACGCGGCGTTCTCTTGTTTGCGAGCTGCCGTCGTCATCTGCCCCGAGTACGCACTTCAATAGTTGTACCGGCTTAGTCGAAACCTCCTGCTCGCTCATCGTGCCCCCCGCTGCTGGCGCGCTAGCTCTGCGGCGTGCGTTTCGCTGCCTTCTGCCCCCCCTCGACGTCTGGCTCCCCGTTGTCGCCGACAGCCGCAGTGTCGGCCGGCCAGATACATCATGAAGCTGGATCGCTACCTTTGGCCGACGGCATCCACTGCGAACAGAGGTGGTCCCGCTTGGTGAGACAGCTTGGCGGCTTGGCTAAGGTGCTCTGGTTTCGTTTCTACGCCGCCAGTTTCTCCGTCATTTCCGCCATAGCATAGACCTTGGTATTCGGCGAGAGCGCTCTCGAAGTCGTGCCGACGCTCACTGTCATTCATGTAGATTTCGGGCTGTGTTTAAGCATGGAATGTTGACCCCACTGGCGGGGTGATACTTATCCAATTTTGACCCCTCCCTATTTTCATCGGACCATCCGGCTTTTCAGCGGATGGAGTGGGGAGTTGAAGAGTGTGGATACGATTGCGCGTGTCCGACGAGCCTTCCATGTTCAGGGTTGGTCGGTAAAGAAGATCGCCAGAGAACTGAATGTTTCGCGGAATACGGTCCGCAAGATTGTGCGCTCCGATGCCACCGAGTTTACCTATAAGCGAGAACATCAGCCGCTACCCCGGATCGGAGCCTGGAGAGGCGATGTCGAGCGGTTCTTGATTTCGAACGAAGGCAAGCCGTCTCGTGAGCGGCTGACGTTGATCCGGATTTATGAAGAGGTCCGGGCTCTTGGCTATGATGGCAGCTACGATACCGTCCGCCGTTACGCCAAGTCCTGGGCCAAGGCACGCGGAACGGTCACGTCCGAGGCTTACGTTCCGCTCTACTATGCACCCGGCGAAGCCTACCAATTCGATTGGAGCCACGAGATCGTCCTGATCCAGGGCGTGACGACGACGGTGAAGGTGGCGCATGTCCGGCTCTGCCACAGCCGGATGATGTTCGTCCGGGCCTATATGCGAGAGAGCCAGGAGATGGTCTTCGATGCGCATGACGAGGCCTTCGCCTTCTTCCGTGGCACCTGCACACGCGGCATCTATGACAACATGAAGACGGCGGTTGAGGCCGTGTTCGTCGGCAAGGGACGTGTTTATAACCGCCGGTTCCTGCAGATGTGCAGCCAATATCTCGTCCAGCCAGTTGCCTGCACGCCAGCATCCGGCTGGGAGAAAGGACAGGTCGAGAACCAGGTCGGCCTTGTACGCGAGCGTTTCTTTACGCCACGCCTCAGGGTCAAAAGCCTGGAAGAGCTGAATGCCTGGCTACTCGATAAATGCATTGCCTATGCCAAGGCTCATGGCCATCCCGAACAGACGGGACAGACGATCTGGCAGGTATTCGAAGCCGAAGGCAGCAGCCTCGTGCGCTACGTCGGCCCATTCGTGTCGGTACCGGAGCAATACTCCCCAATAGTGCCGTTTGAATCTT